>JBEIUO010000196.1:0-5576 GCA_040374335.1 Phycisphaeraceae bacterium | reverse complement strand
GGCGCACGCAGGCATCAGGTGCCATTGAAACCGCCTCGGTTTCAACGCGATCAACCCGCGACACAACGCCACGCCCGCATAGTGGATCGGTTCAACGCCCACGGCGCACGCAGGCATCAGGTGCCATTGAAACCGCCTCGGTTTCAATGCGATCAACCCGCGGCGCAAAGCGACGCGGGGGGTGCACGAGGGACGCAGACACACGCAGGCCCGGGGCGCGAGCCCCGGGCGTCCCACCTCTGTGACTTTGGCTTTCCAGCCAAAGCGTTCTCGCGCGCCTCCGGCGTGCGGCTGGACCCCCGACGCCACCACGCCGCGCCCGAAAAGCACGCCCCTTCAACCACTCTTATTAGCTGCTCTGCTGCTTTGAGCTTTGCTGCTTTCCTCAACCCTACTCTCTTCCCCTAAAAATCCAAACAAAACCCTTGACACCCCTCCAGGGACCCTTACACTACCTCCATGAATACCACCCAAACACCGTCTAACCCCGACCTCCACCAAGTCCTCGACCTCTACTTCGACCCAAACACAACCCTTCACCAAGTCGCCGCCCGCTTCGGGTTCACCCTCTTCGCCCTCGCGGCATTCCTCGCCGAGCCCCCCGCCCGAAAGGCCATCGCCCTCATCCGCGCCATGTTCCGCCGCCGCTCCCCCCACCTCCTCGAAGCCGCGCTCCAGCGCGACCTCGAACTGCTCAATACAATCCTCGTCCTCCCCGACAACCCCTCCCCCGCCGACCAGGACCGCCTCCGCAAAAACGCCGAGACCTCCCGCCGCGTCGCCGACCTCCTCCGCAAAGTCCACACGCCCCCGCCCCTCCCCAAAGCCCAGCGCGCAACCAAACCCTCCGCACCCCTCACGCTCGCCACCACGCCCAACACCCCCACCACCGCCGCGCTCCTCAACGCCTCCGCTCCCGCCCACCTCGAACTCGTCAACCACGACGAACTCGATGACCTCGAAGACGACCTCCAGGACGACCTCGACGACGAACTCGCCGATCGCCTCGACGACGAACGCGACGACAACGACCAAGACCAGCCCGCCAACCCCAACCACGCGCTCCTCGACGAGTTCGCCGCGGCAATCAAGCTCCTCGCCCAGCAAGCCCCCGCAGGCTACCTCTCGTCATCACCCGAAGACCTCCACGCCCGCTTCCTCAACCAAGCGAGCTGACCCGCACCCTCCCCACACCCCACGGTGGGCGGACGTTGCAGCGTCACAGGTGCATCGAAGACGCGACTGGAAATCGCGGCGACCCAGCGGTCAGCAGTCCGCTGCCACGCACTGCGGGGAGCTAGGGGACGCCGGGGAGGTTGGGCGAGAGGGGGAAGCTCTCGAGGCCGCGGGCATTCCACACGGCGGCGAGGTCGGGATCTCCAAGAATGGTCCAGCACCTCGCGGCGTCGCGAACGAAGGAGGCCCGCCAGGGAAAGGAGGAGCGGAAGGTAGCGAAACCGATGAGCCAGGCGGCGTCGAAGAGGCCTGCTGCTTCGCTGGCGAGAGCGCGGGCGCGGGCGGGGTCGGCCTCGGCGCGGGCGATGGCGGTGAGGACGGAGGCCCGCACGAACTGGAGGTTGGCGCGTTGATCCCGCGG
Source organism: Phycisphaeraceae bacterium (assembly GCA_040374335.1). Classification (GTDB taxonomy): domain Bacteria; phylum Planctomycetota; class Phycisphaerae; order Phycisphaerales; family UBA1924; genus JBEIUO01. The sequence continues at coordinate 3,979 of JBEIUO010000196.1, read as the reverse complement.
GGTGGCGGGGAGGGTGAAGGAGAGTTCGAGAGCGGCGCGGGAGAGTTCGTCGGCGACGGTCATGTTGCCGCGACCGAGCTGGCACATCGCGAGATTGGAGTCGACGATGGCGACAAGGTGGTGGTTGGGGCCTACGACATCGACGAAGCAGGCGCGAGCTTCCTGGAGTTCGGACTCTGCTTCTTCGAAACGGTTGGCGAGTGAGAGGTACCACCCGAGCCGGCGGACGGTGGTGCCGTAAAGGAGGATGTCGCGGGCCTCGACAGGAACCTCGGCGCGCATGCGCTTCGCACGGCGGCTCAGGTCGATGGCGTGGTCCATTCGTCCGGCGAGGCCTAGAGCGACCGCGGCTTCTTCCATGCACATCAGCACACCCGCCGAACTCGATGGCGCGTGAGACGCGAGGATGTCGGCAGCCTTCAGCGCGGATTCGACGCGGACATCCAGATCGTCCTCTCCGACGGAGGCGCGGAAGCGGGCCAGAAGCGTGGAGACGAGCGATGGGTCGTTTGGGCCGACGACAGCGACGTGAAGCGCGAGCACGCGGGTGAAGGCCTCGGTGCGGCCCGACTGCGCCTGGAAGCGGTCGCCCCAGAGTCCCGAACTCGTGGTGCCGATCTTGCGGATATCGCGTCGGATCCGGTCGGCGAGGGTGCCGGGGCCGGAGTCCCATGCCCGAGCGGCGATTCGGACAAGTTCGCGAGAGGGATCCGCGATGGAGAGCGTGGCAATCTCGTCGAGCGTGGAGAGGAGTTCGGGGTCTTCCGGCGGAAGGAGCTGGAGCCGCGCGCCAAGGGCTGCGCGGAGCAGTGGCTCCGCCGTGGAGGCATCGCCCCGCCTCATCGCGATACGCGCCCGCAAGGAACTCATGGCGGCGGCGATCAGATTGGGCTCGGCGAGTTGGGCCGACGCGATCGCGGCTTCGGCGGCGTTCGCGGCAAGGAGCGCGGCGTCGTCGTCGCCCCGGGCTTCCGCGACGCGTGCAAGCAGTGCGCGGCACTCGACGATGCGGCGGGCGTGGATCGTGGGGCTCTTCTCCCAACGCGCGAGGGCGGCGAGGGCGTACTCCTCCGCTTCCTTGGCGCGAAGGCGAACCAGCAGCAAACCGGAGAGCGCCTGCTCGCTGGCGGCGATGCTGGCGTTGTCGGGGGGAACCTGGCAGCGAAGGCGTTCGAGCCCGAGGCGGAGCGAGACCTCCGCGTATTCGACAAGGGTCGCGGCCTTACCGCCGCCGAAGCCGGTGTAGACGTAGCTCCACAGGCGGCGCACTTCCTGATCGACTTCGGGGTCCTCGGAGAACGCGCCGGTTTCGAGGCGGAAGTAGAGACGCGCGAGCCCGGCGCCGATCAGACCGGCGAGTTCGGGGTGCTCGGGGTCTGAGTTGGGGAGCGCCTCGCGGAGGAGCTCGGTCACGGCTTGGGCGTGGATCTCCTGGGAGCGAGCCTGTGCCGCGCGGAGGTCGGCGAGTTCACCCGCGCGCGTCGCGCTCGTTCGGCCGGTCCACGCGGCGCCGATCGCTGCGAGGAAGACCGCGCCGCCGATGCTCGCGAACGCGAGGCGGCGACGGTTGATCAGGATGGCCTTGCGCAGCAGATACCAGCCGGAGGCGCTGCGTGCCTCAACGGGCGCACCGGCGAGGAATCGCTCAATGTCGCGTCCGAGAGAAGCGGCGGACTGGTACCGCTTGCGTTTGTCCTTCGCGAGCGCGCGGGAGAGGACGGCCTCGAGATCGGCGTGGATACTGGGGTTGTGCACGCGCGGCAGGATCGGCTCGGTGTTCTCGATCGTGCGTGCGATCTCGAAGATGGAGCCGGAGAGCTCGTACGGCAGCGCGTGACAGAGCACCTTGTAGAGGATCACGCCGAGGGAGTAGACATCGGTGAGCGCGTCGACTTCGTCGGGACGGCGCGAGACCTGCTCGGGGGACGCGAACGCGGGGGTACCGGCGAAGTCACCGGTGCGCGTTGTGCGCAGGCCCGTAGCGCGGGCGATCCCGAAGTCCAGGATGACGGGGCGGCGCTCGGCGGTGACGAGGATGTTGTCCGGCTTGAGGTCGCGGTGGATGACGCCGTTGAGGTGGGCGTGGTGGATGCCGTTGCAGACATCGACGAAGATGCGGAGGATGTCGCGGTGCATCTCCGCGGTGGAGTCGGATGCGGGCATCCAGCGGTCGAGCGGAACACCGTCGATGAACTCCATGATGACCGCGGTGTGGCCGTCGCCGAGCGTGCGGCTCTCGTAGACGGTGACGATGTTGGGGTGGCGGAGTCTGGCGGCGATCTCGGCTTCGCGCTCGGCGCGGAGCAACTGGCGGGAGGAGATCGCTTCGCCGGGGGGGAGGGTCTTGATGGCGACGACGCGCTGTGTGGATTCCTGGATCGCGCGGTAGATCACGCCCTGCGAGCCGCCGCTGACCATCTCGAGCACGCGGTACCCGGTGATTCTCGGCGCGCCCGAGGGCGCGAGGCCGGGCGTGGAGAGCGTGCGCACGCGGGAGAGGAAGCTCGCTTCGTCGGAAGCCGCTTCGAGCCTCGCGCGGCAGGCCTCGCACTGATCGAGGTGCTGTTGGAGCTGCGGGGAGGCCGTCCCTCCCTCGGCGAGTTGCCCGAGTTCGAACTCGGTGAGGCACCCCGTCGAGGCGGCCATTCAGGAATCCTCCTCGAACGCGACGGTGAGCTGCTCGACAAGTCGCTTCATGTGCTTCACGACGCGGCTCTTGGCGACATACACCTGATCGGTGGTCATCTCGCACTGCGCAGCGGCCTCGGAGACCGGCACACCGCGAAGGCCAACGAGCTCGAAGGCGAGTAGGGTGCGATCGTCGACGGAGGATTCGTCGCGGAGCATGGCGAGGGCTTCGTTGAAGATCGCGCGGTCGCGTTCGTCGTCCCAGATGGCGCGGAGGGCGCGTTCGTCGGTAGCGGGTTCGAAATCGGTACCACCGGATGCGGCCTTGCGGCGGTCGCGCATGAGCTTCAGGGTGGAGTGGTGGGCGATGCCCAGGATCCAGGAGCTCAGGCGCCCCTTGCCGCGGTCGTAACGGCCTTCGCGGAAGGCGCGAACGAACTCGGTGAGGGTGTGCTGGGCGACTTCATCTGCGTCGTCGTGGCCGAGTCCGAGTCGGTGCGCGAGGCCTCTGATCACGGGGCGATAGCGGGCGTCGATGTGGATCCACGCGGGTTCGTTCCCGGCGTCTTTGAGCGCATCGAGAAGTCCGGTGGTGGTTTTGGTCGTGAAGATGGGTTGACCCGAGGACACTGTGTACTCCCGCGGGCGAGTATAACGCCTCTGGCGGGAGAGCCCCCGGCGAATTCAGCAGGTTCAGGGGATCCGGATGACCCGGCCTCCCCCGGGGAAAGCTCGCCTACGGAGCTGTTCCATCTGCTCTTCCATCTCCTGGAAGGGGTCCTTCTGGACGGGGACAGCCTTGAACTCCAGCGGGATGTCGGCGAAGGTGGACTGGTCCAGGGTCTGGCCGACGGTCGCGGGGTTCGGACGGAGGACAACGTCGACTACCCCCGAAGGTTCGAAGGGGAGGGTGCCGGTGACGGTCCGGGGCTCACGGGAGTTGGAGGATGAGCTCGTGACCGTTGAGCCGTTGATCGAGATCGTGAAGGAACTCCGCATAGAGGTCACGAAGGGGCTGGAGGCACGGTCGACCGACTTGCCGCTGCAGAAGGAACCCAGGAGTGCCTCGTCGCCCGCGGGGGTCTTGACGAAGTCGTCGTAGGCGACCTGCGCGGGGAGGTTGTCGCAGTCGAAGGTGAGCGAGTACCCAGCCCCCGCGCCTCGCACGCGACCGAGCATGCCGTCACCGGAGCCGTGCTCGAGCTGCGAGGGGCGGAGCTGTTTCTCCAGCTTTGCGACTGCATCGGCGTCGGGCTTGGTCGCGGAGGCGATGGGCTCGTCGAGCGGCTTGACGTCAACCGACGACACGAGGGTGATGGCTTGCGGTGTGGCGGTTGGGGTATCCGTTGGC
>JBEIUO010000510.1:0-3037 GCA_040374335.1 Phycisphaeraceae bacterium | reverse complement strand
CCCTCGACAAAGACCAGCACGACATGGGCGAGAAGTTCGTCGGCATCGAAGCCCTCAAGAAGACCGCCGCCGACGGCGGCCCCGCCCGCAAGATGGCCGGCTTCCTCATCGACGGCAAGCGCTCCGCCCGCCAGGGCATGACCATCCGCGCCGGTGGCAAGGACGTCGGCATCGTCACCAGCGGCTGCCCGAGCCCGACCCTCGGTGTCTCCATCGCGATGGGCTTCCTCGACAAGGACCTCCTCGCTCCCGGCACCGCCGTCGAGATCGACACCGGCAAGGGCGCAACCCTCGCCGCGAAGGTCCACACGCTCCCGTTCTACAAGGCGCCGAAGCCCGCCTGATCGTCTCGATCGGTTACACCCGCTGCTCGACAAATGCCCGCAGCTCCTCGGGTATCGCCTTGATCCCCCGCCTTGTCGCTTTCCCTATCGCGTACCGCATCGACGCGTCGTACCGCCGCTTCACCGGCTCCGTGATCTCCACGCCGTGCTCCGCCATCGCCCGGAACGCGTACTGCCACGCGTGATACTCCTCCAGGCACCGCGGCTTGTACGTGTTGAACCCGATCGCGTGGTGCCCCACCTCGTGCAGCAGGATCGCCAGCGACATCTCCGTCTTCGGCCGCGGCGCCTCGATCAGCCGCTGTACACGCCCGTCCGCGTACGTCACGTACCACGCAATGCCCGTCATCCCGCGGCGCCACTTCCGCACGCGGATCGCGTACCGCTCCAACTGCACCCGCGCAATCGCCTCAAACCGCTCCGCCTTCGTGGGCGCTTTCTCACTCCGCTTCGCCCGCTTCCGCCGCGGCGAACTCGCCACCTCTCGCGCCACCTTCGGCTCAACCACCTGGGTTTCAGCCGTCTTGGTGTCGGCAACCTTCTGCTCGGCCACTCGCGCCGGCGGTCGCAGCATGTCCCAGAGCGTCGCGAAAAACCCGCTCATCCCGCCCCCGCCCCGACCAGCAACTCACCCGCCTTCGGCTGACGCCCCGCGGCGAACTCGCGCCACGCCATCGCACGCTTCCCCGGGGCCTGCACCTCGAGCAACTCCAGCGCGGTCCCGCCGCCGCACGCGACGATCCCCGCGCCCGCGTCGATCAACTCTCCCGGCGCACCCGTGCCCTGCACCGCTCGCGCACGCAGCACCTTCAGCCGGATGTCCCTGAACCCCACATCGACCGTCGGCCACGGATTCAGCCCGTGGATCCGGTTGCGGCACTCGGCCGCGGTCGCAGCGAAGTTCACCCACCCATCTGCCTTCGACAGCTTCCGCGCGTGCGTCACGCGCGCCGGATCCTGTGACTCGCCGAAGGGCCACTCGCGCGCCGCACGCTCAAGGCACGACGCCACCAGCGCGGGCCCGTCCTCCGAGAGAAGCGAGTGCAGATCGCCCGTCGTCAGCGCGGGATCGATCGTCCGCCGCGACGTCGCCAGCACGAGCCCCGCGTCCATCCGATCCGCCAGCGTGATCACGCTGTTGCCGGTCTCCGCATCTCCCGCGAGAATCGCGGCGTTGATCGGCGCCGCGCCACGCCACCGCGGGAGCAGCGACGCGTGCAGGTTCATCGCCCGCTGCCCATCAAGCAACGCCGGCGACAGCTTCTGCCCGAACGCGATCACCACCCACGCCTCCGCGCCCAGCCCGCGCAGCGAAGCCACCACGCCCGGCTCGTTCACGTTCTCCGGCTTCACCGTCGGCAAGCCCCGCTCTTCGCTCCATGCGGCAATCGGAGTCGGTGTCGGCTTGCCCCCTCGCCCCGCGGGACGATCCGGCTGCGAGACCACCGTCAACACCTCGTGCGCACCCGCGAGCATCTCCAGCGTGGGACGCCCGAACTCGCCGGAACCGAAGAACACGATCCGCATGCAACTCACCTTCCCGGGCGGAACGCCGCGTTCTCTTCGAGCTCTCGGATGAGCCTCTTGTTCTTGGCTAGGTGTCCCTCCATCATCCGGTCGATGATGAGCACACCGTCCAGGTGGTCCATCTCGTGCTGCCAGCACCGAGCGAGAAGCCCCGTCGCCGTGGTCGTGAACCGCTTCCCGTCCAGCCCCGTCGCCTCGATCGTGATCGTCGGCGGACGGATCACGTCCCCGCGAATGTCCGGCAGACTCAGGCACCCCTCTTCGAACCGCTCGATCGGCCCGCACGGCTTCGACAGCACCGGGTTGATGTACACCATCGGCCCGTCGGTGTGCACCGGCAACGCCGCGAACTCGCCCTTGGGCGGCTTGGCCTTCGGATCCTTCGGGACATCCGCCACGAACAGCCGCCACGACAACCCAACCTGCGGTGCCGCGAGCCCGATCCCCTGCTCCGCCCGCATGATCTCGAGCATCGCCGCCGCAACCCCGCGCACCTTCTCGGTGACCTCCGGGATCGGCAGGGCGCGTGCCCGCAGGACCGCCGCGGGATAAACCGCCAGCGCAAGGTGGGAGGGGTCAACGGTGTCAAAGGAGGCGTTGGCCATGGCCCGGAAGGGTATGTCGGCTCAACCCGGCCGGATGCCCTGCGCCAGTTGCTGCAGCCGGTCGGTTTCCTGCCGCAAAATCAGTTGCAGCGTGTGCCGCGGGATCCGGAAGACATTCTGCCCCTGCGTCACCCCCGCGCAGTGCTCGACGAGCGTGCGGTACAGGAGCTTGAACGCGTCCCGGGGCTGCTTCATCCGATCCAGCGCATCGATCAGGTCCGCGTGAGACACGTCCTCCGCGAACATCGCGATCAGCTTCGTCGGCGGGGCCCCCTTCACCGTGCACGCCGCGATCCGGGCCTCCGCAAGGTCGTAGAGCATCGCTCCGGTCCAGCTCAACCGCTCGATCAGGCTCTGCTTGTCGAGCCTCGCTTCCTGGAAGAACGCGCTGCTTTCGCGGAAGAGCACGTGCCGCAACTCGATCGGGAGCAGCAGCTTCACGCCGATCGAGTCCTGCTGCAGGAACTTGTTGTGCAGCATCGGCCACACGAGCGCCTTCATCCGCTCCGGGTCTCCGCTCACCAGCGTCGGTTCATCGACCCGATCCACGACCACGATCGT
>JBEIUO010000009.1:0-15094 GCA_040374335.1 Phycisphaeraceae bacterium | reverse complement strand
GGGCAGGGGTAAAGACCCCCCTTGAGTATTTCCCGCCCACAACCGATCATGTGGACGGTCGGAGCATTATGGCCACACAGCCCGTCCACAACTCCGCGGAGACCAATCCGAACGACGATCTGCTCGCGCAGGTCGACGAGCTGTCTGCCCAGATTGAGACCTTTGCCGCCGAGACTCAGGCCTCCCATGCCGCGGCGAACGCGGTGCGAAGCGCCGAACCCCCGCTGGAAGAGCAGGTTGAGGAGATGATCGCGGATGCGCAGTCGGTGCTTCCCAAGGAAGAGCCGACGGCGGAGTCGCTGATCGAGGAGGCGGAGGCCCTGCTGATATCGGAGCCGGCCCCGGCCCCGACAACCGAGACGGACGCGCTGATCGCAGAGGCCGAGGCGGCTCTCGAAACGACGGAAGCCCCGCCCGCGACGACCGAGTCCGACGCGCTGATCGCAGAGGCCGAGGCGGCCCTCGAAACGACGGAAGCCCCGCCCGCGACGACCGAGTCCGATGCGCTGATCGCAGAAGCCGAGGCTGCGCTCGAGGCAACGCAAGCCCCTCCCGCAACCACCGAGTCCGACGCGCTGATCGCAGAGGCCGAGGCGGCCCTCGAGGCGACCGAGCAGGCGCCCGTCGTTGCCGAGGCCGAAGCGACGCCGGTTGATCCTCTGGACCAGATCGCGGCCATGGCCGCGACGCTCGCCCAATCCGCCGCGGCAACTCCGGCGGAGACGCCAGCTCCGGATGCGGTTGCAGCGGAGGAAGCGCCGGCCCCGACCGACGAGGTGGCTTCGGAGGTAGAGGAAGAAGCCGCCCCGGTGGCGGCGGAACCCGTCGCCCACGCCCCGGCCCCGGCCCCGGTTGCTGCTGCACCGACTCCTACGCCAGCTCCTGTTCCGGCACCTGCCGTTGCCGCGGCCCCTGCACCTGCCCCTGCTCCGACCCCGGCAGCCGCCTCCGCGCCCGTCGCGGCGGCCGCACATGCCGCGAGTCCAGCACCTGCGGCGGACCTGCCTGCACCGGCAACGCACGCCGAGCCCGTGGTGGCGGTGGTGGAGCCGAAGGTGAAGGGTCCGTCCGCGGGGGCGAGGGCGTGGACCCTGGCGAAGGCGATCGGGGGGAAGGTGGATCCGGCGGCGCGACGGGTGGTTGGGCTGATTTCCGCACCGCTCGCGGGGCGCCCGAAGATGGTCCGGGACACGCTGGGCTGGATGTCGCTGAACACCCTGTTCCTGGGTTTGTGCGTCTGGGCGTGGCTGATGTTCGTACGCCAGCCGGTGATCCAGCAGACGCACGCCGCGGCGTTCGACTTCGAGCACGGCGCGGTTCCCAAGCTGCCCGAGCCTCCCAACGAGCACGGCGCGAAGGCGGACGCCCACGGCGAGCCCGCGAAGGACGACGGACACGGCGCCAAGAAGGACGACGGACACGGTGCCAAGAAGGACGACGGCCACGGCGCTCCGAAGAAGGACGCCAAGAAGGCAGCGGCCAAGAAGCCGTCCAAAAAGCCCGCGAAGAAGGACGGCGGCGGCGGGGGCCACTAGCCACTCGCGTGTCGTCTGCGCTCTCCCTACCGTCTTGCCATGGCGAAGAAAGCAAAGAAACCCGAGGGGTCTCCCCTCGTCGGCGTGATCATGGGTAGCCGGTCCGACTGGGAGACCATGAAACACGCGAGCGACACCCTCGACGAGCTCCTCGTTGCGCACGAGGTCTTCGTCGTTTCCGCACACCGAACCCCCGACTGGCTGTTCGAGTACGCCTCGGGCGCCGAGGAGCGGGGGATCCGCGTGATCATCGCGGGCGCGGGCGGCGCGGCACACCTGCCGGGCATGGCCGCGTCCAAGTGCATCCTGCCGGTGCTGGGCGTACCGATCGAGAGCCAGGCGTTGAAGGGGATGGACTCACTTCTATCCATTGCGCAGATGCCCGGCGGGATTCCCGTAGGGACGCTGGCGATCGGTCGGAGTGGCGCGATCAACGCCGCGCTGCTCGCGGCATCGATCCTGGGGCTCTCCGAGCCGCGGACGCGCGAGGCGGTTCGTCGGTACCGGCAGAAGCGGACGGACGACGTATTGGCGGCCCGCGATCCCCGCGTTTAACGGAGCATTGCGATGCGCATCGGCGTTCTGGGAGGGGGTCAGCTCGCCCGCATGCTCGCGCTCGCGGCTGCGCCGCTGGGGCTGCGATTCCGTTGCTTCGACACCTCGTCGGAGGCACCGGCGGGCGACGTGTGCGAGTTGCACGTCGGCGACTTCGGCGACCACGAGGCGATCCGTCGCTTCCTGGACGGCGTGGACGTGGTGACGTACGAGTTCGAGAACATCCCGGCGTCGGTGGTGGAGTTCATCGAGTCGTTCCGGCCCGTGTTCCCGAACTCGCGGGCGCTGAAGATCGGCCAGGACCGGATCAACGAGAAAACCGCGTACAAGGAAGCCGGGGTCGGGGTTCACGATTTCGCGCCGGCATCGACGCGGGCGGAGTTCGACGGCGCGCTCGCGCGCCTGGGGCTCCCGGTGGTGGTGAAGACGACGCGGATGGGGTACGACGGCAAGGGGCAGGCGGTGGTCCGCTCGCAGGCCGACGCGGAGGCCGCGTGGGCCGCGCTGGGCCGCGTGCCGCTGATCGTGGAGAAGTTCGTGCCGTTCACGCGGGAGATCTCCGCGCTGGCCGTGCGCTCGCGCCGGGGCGAAGTTCGGTTCTACGACTGGGTCGAGAACACCCATAGGGAAGGCATCCTGCGTCTGAGCCGAGTGCCGGCGCAGGACGTGTTGCCCGAGGAGTCCGCGGGGGCTCGCGACCACATCGCCGCGGCGATGTCGCGGATGGAGTACGTGGGGGTGATGGCGGTGGAGCTGTTCGACGTGAACGGGCGGTTGCTGTTCAACGAGATGGCGCCGCGGGTTCACAACAGCGGGCACTGGACGATCGAGGGCGCGCGGTGCAGCCAGTTCGAGAACCACTGCCGCGCGGTAGCGGGGCTCGCGCTCGGCTCGACGGTGAGCGATCGGCCGGCGGCGATGATCAACCTGATCGGCGGGCTGCCGGACCTGTCGGCGGTGCTGGAGGTACCGGGAGCGCACGCGCACTGGTACGGGAAGCAGCCCAGGCCGGGGCGGAAGGTGGGGCACATCACGGTGGTGCAGCGGCCGGGGATGACGCCGTCGGAGTTCGAGGAGTCGGTCCGGCGAGCGTGCGCGTTGGCGGGGGCGTGATTGTCGCCGTTTGTTCGCATTGGGGGCAACAGCGACGGCTCAGAGTGCGCAAAGTCCACAGGTACGTCCCCGGGCAGATCCCGGAGTCGTTATGCTGCCAGACTGATCCGCGGTTCGCTTCGGGCCGATGATTGGCGAGAGGATGCGCCATGACCCCAAGCGGCAAGAGCAAAGAGCCAGACGACATGGTGCACGGAGCACGCAACGGGCGGTCGGGTTCAGACCCGGTCGCGAACGAATCTCGGAGTGGTGACCAGAGCGCCGGCGCGGGCGGCTCGCCCACCCCGGAAGCCGACGGCGGCACAGACCCGGTGGAAGGTCGGCCGGTCTCGTCGCGGAAGACGCAGCCCCTCCAGTGGTACGGCTTGGAAAACGACACCACGGTCCGCACGTTTGTGCTGGACACGAACGTGATCCTGCACAACCCGGATGCGATCTTCGTGTTCAAGGAACACCACGTCGTCATCCCGTACATGGTGATCGAAGAGCTGGACAAGATGAAGCGCAAGGACGACGACCTGGGCCGCAACGCCCGGGCGTGCATCCGCCACCTCGACCGGCTTCGGGTGATGGGTCATCTGGCCGAGGGGATCGAGTGGGGCAAAGTCCCGCACCTGCCCCGAGCTGGCATGGCGGTCGGGCCGGGCGGGAAGACGGGAACGATCCGGATCGACATGGCGGACTACGAGCGGCCGGCGGCGATCGCGGCGGACGTTCCGGACAACTACATCATCGCGGTGGCGTGGCACCTGAAGCAGCGGGGCGTGCCGGTGGTGTTCGTCACGAAGGACCTCTCGGCGCGGATCAAGAGCGATGCGCTGGGGATCCGCACGGAAGACTTCCAGAACCAGAAGGTCGACGCGGACCGCCTGTACACGGGCTACCTGACCGCGACGGCGGACGGCGCGTTGATCGACGAGCTGTACCGCGATCGGCTGCTCTCGATGGACCGCATCAGCGAGGTGCTGTCGGCCACGACCGAGGACGGTGAACAGTACGAACGCGAGCTGCTGGCGAATCAGTACATCGTGCTGCGCGACAAAGACGACGAGAACCACACGGGTCTTGCGCGTCGGCTAAGCGACACGGACCACGTGATCCCCGTGACGGGCCCGCGCAAGGCCGTCAGCGGGCTCATGGCCCGCAACGTGCAGCAGACGATGGCGCTCGACATGCTTCTGGACGACGAGATCAAACTCGTCACGCTCCTGGGCTCAGCGGGCACGGGCAAAACGCTGCTCGCGATCGCCGCGGGCATGAGCAAGGTCTTCACCGAAGAGCGGTTCGACAAGCTCCTGGTGGCCCGACCGATCATGCCGCTCGGGCGTGACATCGGCTACCTCCCTGGCGACAAGGACGAGAAGCTCACGGCGTGGATGCAGCCGATCTTCGACAACCTTGGATACCTGCTCTCCACGCGCGGCGCGAACCTCACCGCCGACAGCCAGTCCACCGAGCAGCGGATCGGCAAGCTGATGGCCGACGGCAAGCTGGTGCTGGAACCTCTCACCTACATCCGCGGCCGGTCGATCGCGCACCAGTTCATGATCGTGGACGAGGCCCAGAACCTCACGCCGCACGAGGTGAAGACCATCGCCAGCCGCGTCGGCGAAGGCACCAAACTGGTGCTGACCGGTGACATCCACCAGATCGACAACCCGTACCTCGATCAGTCGAGCAACGGCCTCTCGTACACCACCGAGAAGATGAAGGGCGTGCGTCTGTTCGGCCACGTGACGCTGGCCAAGAGCGAGCGCAGCGAACTGGCGAGTCTCGCGGCGAGCAGGCTGTAGAAGAAGTGGCAGAGTGACAAAGTGGCAAAGTGAGGGAGTGGCGGCGTGCGCTCCGCGGGTTCCTCGCGATGGGTGCGGTGAGCGAACTCTCACAAAATGCAAAACTGAGAGTTCGTGAGAGTTCGCCAAACACCCCTATTGTCCAGCCATTGAACGACGACGACGCCGCGAGAGGGCCCGCAGTGCCGCCGCCACGCCCGCCGAGACCACCAGCGCCGCGATCGTGACCTGTCCCGTCTTGACGAGGGGCGAAGCGTCCACGGGACGGAGCACGTACTGCCCGAAGCACACGATCGGGAGGTGCGCGAAGTAGATGCCCGGCGTGAATCGCGAAAGCCGCGAGAGGTCCGGGAGGTGCGGCGCAAGACGCTCGCAGGCACCGATCCATCCCAGAACTCCCGCGAGCGAGGCCATCGCGGCGAGCGGGATGACCGCGGGCGTTGTCGTGTGCGTGCGCGGCGTGACAAAGGCCAGCGCGAGGGACAGCAGCAGCCACACCGGCCACAGCCGCACCGGCCCGCGCGCGAACCACCCCGCGGCAAACGTGCACGCGTTGATCGCGAGATACGCAGAGTGCGGGATGAAGTCGTTGCGGAAAGTGCCCAGCGCCGCCGGATCGAACCACGCGGCAATCGCGACCACTGCGAAGCACGCCGGCAGCACGAGGCGGTGCGCCTTCGCCCGCAGCGGCGGGAGGAAGCGCACACAGACATACGCCGCTAGGGTGACCAGAAGCAGATGCTCGATGAACCAGAAGCCGCCCGGCCCGATGAGCAGCGCCTTGTCTTCGATCGAGAGGCGGAAGCGCCAGAACTGCTCCCACTTGATGTACCCCCGATCGACGGCGTCGGCGGCCCAGGAGACATAGACGCAGGGCATGACGATGAAGCAACCGACGAGCAGACCGGGGAGGAGCGTGGCGCGGGCGGTGCGCAGGAGAGATGCGGAGCCCAGAAAGGCAACGCCGAATCGAGCAGCCTCGCCGGCGAGAAAGAAGAAGATGCCGACGATCGCGAAGCGGCCGTAGGTGATGATGTGGTCGAGTGCCGTGATATCGGAGGCCTCGCGGACCGGCCAGAGGATGCCGGTGGGGACGTTGGGCGTGTAGGCCATGAGGGAGTGGCCGAAGACCACGACGGCGCACGCGAAGACGCGGGCGAGTGCTCGGCCGCGGGGGTCGGGAGTGTCGGGTTGGGAGGCGATGGCCGAGATGGTCGGATCCTTGTGGGGCGGGCGAGGGACGCAGACAGGGTACCTGCCGCGGGTGGTGTGCGTAAGAAAACGGCCCGCGACAAGCGCGGGCCGTGAGGGTCAGGGGATGAGGCGAGAGGGCTTACTTCTTCTCGGGCTCGGCGGCGGGTGCCGCCGGGGGCTCGAAGGAGGAGGAAGCTTCGCGGATGTGCTCGCGGAGGAGGAGGGACTCACCGGACTGCGGTGCCTGCTGCTGGGCGGGCTGGCCGAAGAGCATGCCGCCGAGGCCACCCATGCCGCCGCCGCCGCCGTTCACGATGTACTGGGCATCGAGAACCTTCTGGATGCGGATCTTGGCCTCGCTGAGGTGGGCGAAGGTGTAGGGGTCGAGGTTGCCGGTCTGGTCGCCCTTCTCGCCGATGACGGAGGAGAGCTTGCCGCTGAGGGCGCGGAGCTTGGAGACCGCGAGGTTGGAGATGGGCTTGGCGGATTCACCGCCGCCGCCGCCCATGGCGAGGTCGATCATGCGGTCGAGGTGCTCGCGCTGGAGGTTGCGGCGGAGGCTCGAGACGTGCGGTTTGCGGGCCGTGGTCTGGGAGCCAGGCTTCTTGTCGAGCTCGCTCCACACCGCGTCGGAGATGGAGTCGAGCAGCTCGGGCAGGGTCAGAGCCTCCTGGTCCGAGGGGATCCGGATCTCGTTGTCGAAGACCCTACGAACGGTTGTCGGGTTCATGAGCATCGTGAGGACGGAGGACTGGATGCCCGCGATGCGGTCGTGGATCGGCCAGCCGGGCTCATCGCCGGCGGAGCGGCCGCCGCCCTGGTCGAGCCACTTGTCCACGGTCATCTTCTCGAGGAGCTCGGGGGTAAGGCCGAACGCCTCGTCGAAGAACGCGTTGTCGATGCACCAGCGGAGGGCTTCGCGCTGCTGCTCGGTGGGGACCACGGTCACCGGGGCGGGGGCGTTGGGATCGCCCTTGCGTGCCCGGCTCACGTGCGTGCCACCGACCCAGCTGGACATCATCGAGAGGTTGCGGGCCTGGATGCCCAGGGTCATGTCGTACCCGCGACGGGCCTTCGCCCAGCTCTCGCCGTCCTTGACAAACTTGTCGAGGAGGCGGCCGCGGTGGTAGCGGGCCAGTTCCATCTGGTCCTTGGCGTAGGTGATGGGGTCCTTGGCGAAGTCGTACCGGCGGATCAGCGGGTCGCCGCCGCCGACGTCCTCGTCGGTGCCGTAGGTGAGCAGCGGATCGGTGTTCCGCTTGAGCACTTCCTTCAGGTCACCGAAGCCGTAGCCGTACTCGATCGCCCAGAAGTCGTACGGACCGACCTCGATCATCGTGATATCGCCGGCCAGCTTGCCGTCGCGGACCGTGAGGTTCGCCGCGGTGTAGTCCATCACAGAGCCGGTGAACGGCTTCTTGCCCTTCACCTCGTCGGAGTTGATCTGGTTGAAGGTGTAGATGCTCGAGGCGCGGAAGTTGTGACGCAGGCCCAGCGTGTGGCCCACTTCGTGCTTCGCGAGGTCGAGCATCAGAGGTCCGATGAACCACTCGGGCACGCCGTCGAGGAGATCCGCCTTCGGCTTCTTCTCGCCTTCCTTGCCCGGCTCGGGCTGCGTCGGGTCGAGGGCGTCGAGTTCCTCTTCGGTGAACGCATCCAGCGCCATCCGCATCAACGCCATGTCAAACGCCTTGCCCGTCGCGGCCATGCACAGGCCGTTGCGCTGGGAAACGCGGTTCGCCATCCCGCTGAACTCGCCCTGACCGAGCATCGTCGGATCGGCCGAGCTCTGCACGGAGGGATCAAAGAGCCCGATCGGGTGGCCGCCGTAGGCAAGCACGCCGCGACGGGCCCGCTGGGCGAGGATGTAGTCGCGCTTGGCCGGGTCGGCCAGGCGGATGCGCGGGTCCCACTGCGGGTTCTTGTCGAGCCACGCGAGCGTCTCGGCGTTCATGCCTTCCATCGCGAGCTCGGGCATGATCTCGTTGAACTGCGTCCAGAAGTGGCGGATCCAACCGTCGGTCAGCACGATGTCGGCGTCGAGGATCTGGCCGGTCATCGGGTTGACGCGGCTGGGCCCGATGGCGGTGCCGACGTCGTTGGCGAGCCACCGGATGAAGTTGTACCGCACATCCTCGGGGTCCTTCTCCATGTGCGCGCCGGTTTCTTCATCCTGCTGGTACACCTCGATGGCGCCGACGATGCCCACCTTCTCGAATGCCTTGTTCCACTCGAGCAGCGCTTCCCTCACCCAGCGGCGGTACCGCACGGGCACAGAGCTCTCGATGTAGAACACGATCGGTTCCTTGGGCGGGCTCTTGGTGAGCTTGGGGTCACGCTTCTCGAGGTGCCACCGGTTGATGTAGCGGATCCACTTCTCTTTCTCGGTGGACTTGCCCAGGTCGCGGTAAACGGTGGTGAAGTACCCCACGCGCTCATCCGCCTCGCGCGGCTGGTAGCCCGAGTTCTGCTCCATCAGGCTGATGGAGTAGTGGAACTCCTTCATGCGACCACCGGCGGTGGGCATCTCGTACGAGATCTCGACGTTCTTGGGGAACGCCTTGGCGCTCTTGAGCGCGGACAGGCGGGGGTTCGCACCGCTCGCGCCGCTGCTCATGTACCCGCCCGAACCGAAGAAGGTGGTCACGCGACCGGCGAGGAGCTCCTTCATGTCGATCACCGGCTGGCCCGAAGGACCCGTCGAGATGATCGGCACGTCCAGCACGACGCGGTCCGTGAAGAGCCGCTTCACGCTGGACTTGCTCTCCTGGTCACCCGTCGAGCGGGTCCCGATCTCGGGCTCCATGAGGAGCAGGCGGTTGTCCTGCCGCTTCCAGTACACGTACATGTCCCCCTGCTGGAGGCCTGCGTACTCCTCGCCGCTGGCCACGGTGAGGGAGATGAAGTGCTTCTGACCTTCGAACCCGCGGGGGAGCTCGGCGAGCAAAGACCCGTCCTTGCGCTTCTCCCAGAGGGTGTAGAAGGAAACCCCGTCCGCGGTTGAGACAACCTTTTCATACCCCTTGCTGACGTCCGCGAAGGGGCGAAGCTCGTCTTGGGCCATCACCGTCGCCGGCATCCCGGCGGTCGCGATGAGCGACGCCAGAACAAGGGATTTCGCCATCGTGCTTACGCCACGAAGCGTTCCGTTCCACACACCTGCCATTGGGAGTCTCCTGATCAAAGACGGGCGGCCGGATCGACCTGCCGCCGGAACCGTTCTCGACGCGCCCGGAGCAACCGGGTCGGCCTGTCTCGGAGCAAAATCCGAGCTACGCCGGGACGTGAGAATGTACACGAACACCCCTCGCGCACACAACCTGCGGAGGCGCAACCGGTGCCAACCGGAAGCAAAATAAGGATGCGCGACGGGCCTCCGCCCGTCAGCCCCGCCCGTCAGCCCCGTAGCACCCACGGGAGCAGCGTCAGCACCCCGAACGTCCCCACCGACAGCTGCATCGAGAGGTCCTTGCTCGCCAGCTCCGTCGGGTCGTCGTACACACCGGTCTCCAGCAAGACTATCGACCGCAAGAGCCCGAACGTCGCCGGGATTATGGTGATCCACAGGACATTAAACCCCGCGGCAAACCCCCACAGGGGCATGGTGTACTGGTCCTGACGCGACTCAAGGTATCCGGCGTAAGTCACGAGCAGAGCAACACCTGTGACAACCGTCGCCATCCGGAGCAGTTCATCCGTGTACCGCCCCTGGACCGCCCGGATCGAGGCCGCGTCCGCCACCGTCCGCCGCTCCCCCAGCCGCTTCCCGAAGGCCAGGAACATCGCGAAGAACAGGGTGCAGTTCAAAAGCCAGGTCGACGGCGAGACCCCGCTGGCGGCGCACCCCCCCAAAACCCTGAGCACAAACCCTAGGGACAGGGACATCACGTCCGCGATCACGACCTTCTTGATCGCCACCGAGTACGCCGCGACGTTCACGGAATACGTCCCGACCATCGCGGCCACCCACCACAAATTGGGGATAGGGACGAAGGCGGTGGCCAGGCCTGCCGCCGCGAAGAGGACGAGGGCGAGGGTCCAGGCGGTCTTGATCGAAACGGCCCCGGAGGCCAGGGGGCGGTGCTTCTTGCGCGGGTGGTTCCGATCGGACTCGACGTCCATCACGTCGTTGATGATGTAGCAGCCGGAGGAAGCCAGGCTAAAGGCGACCGCGGCAAGGAGGGCGTTTGTCAGGACCTCCCGGGGGTCGAGACCGCGTTTCGCGGGGTCGGCGAGGGCGTAGAGGGGGCCGATGAGCACAAACGCGCTCTTTGCCCACTGTTTGGGCCGCATGAGTTTGATAAGCGGCGGGAGGCCCATGGAACCCCATTATCGGTCAGAGGTGGGGGGGTCCACAAGGCCGAGGGGGCGGGAGGCGGGGAGGGGGGTCAGGATTGAGAGCGGGTCGCGGCGGCGAGGGCCTTCTTGGCGATGTGGTTGAGGACCGCGAAGACGGCGACCAGCATGACGATCCCGACCGGGATGAGCCACTTCGGGGAGCTGACGGCGTTGGGGTCGAAGACCTCGGACTGGATCTTGGAGGCGAGGAAGGCGACGAGGAGGGTTCGGGGGGCCATGCCGATGGCGGTGCCGAGGACATAAAGGAGGAAGGGGACGCGGACCGAGGCGAGGACCAGGTTGGTCATCGCGAAGGGGGAGTTGGGGGGGAGGCGGAGGAGGGTGATGATGAGGAGGGTCTTGAGGGGGTTGCGGCGGGTGCTATTGCCGACAAGCGCATCTCGAATGGTGGCCCAACGGGGCTGTTCCTCGATGAGGGCTTCGACGCGCCTGCCGGATGCCGCGCGGCCGGTGAGGTACCCGATGATGGAGCCGCCGGTGAAACCGGCGAGGGCGGCGAGGAAGCCGGTGGTCATGCCAAAGGCCCAGCCGCCGAGGGCGGCGAGGGAGTAGGTGGGGAGGATGGCGAGGCCGGCGGCGAGGGCGAAACCGGAGGCGTAGATGAGGATGCCGGTGTCGCCGTGGCTCTTGAGCCACTTTCCGGCGGGGTTCATGGAGGCGAGGAGGAGGAAGCCGCCGAGGGCGGGGAGGGTGACGGCGATGATGGCGAGGGGGCCTGCGGGGCCGAGGCGCTTGAAGAGGGCGGCGAAGTTGGAGGGGGGGTTGGCGGTCACGGCCGGAGAATAGGCGGGGCGGGGCGGGGTGGACGCTAATGTAAGGGCGTGCTGATACTCACGGTGATCCAGGGGCCGGACAAGGACCGGCGGTTTGAGCTGCCGGACCACGAGCCGCAGTTCATCGGCAGGTCGAGCGAGGCGTTGCCGCTGAGCGACAACGCGATCTCGCGGCGGCACGCGGAGCTGACACCGGACGAGGGGCTGTGGTACATCAACGATCTGAAGAGTCAGAACGGGACGTACGTGAACGGCGCGCGGGTGGAGCGGCGGATGCGGCTGCACGTTGGGGATCAGATCCGGGTGGGGCGGACGGTGCTGGTGTTTGGGCAGACGGAGTCGCGCGACCCGGACATCGTGCGGGTAGTGGGGTCGAGGTACTTGGACACGACGGTGGAGCGGACGCTGCTGAGTCACGCGCCGAGCATGGGGGGAAACGATGATTCGCTGATTCTGGCGGAGCCGGAGCCGCGGGCCGCGGCGGTGGATCACCTGCGGATCATCTACAAGTTGACGACGATGCTCACGACGCAGGTGATCGGGCGGCAGGAGTTGCTTGGGGGCGTGCTTGATCTGGTGTTTGCGGAGCTGCATCCGGAGCGCGGGTGCGTGATGCTTGCGCCGGAGACGACCGGTGCGGGCGGGGCGGCGGAGGACGCGATGACCCCGGCGGTGGTGAAGTACCGGGAGGCTCCGCTGGATCAGGACACCGCGCGGATCCAGGTTTCGCGGACGATCCTGCAGCACGCGCTCAAGAACAACGAGGGGGTGTTGTCGAGCAACGCGATGATGGACCCGCGGTTTGCGAAGGGCGACAGCGTGCAGCGGCTGCACATCCGGTCGGCGTTGTGTTCACCGATCCGGTTCCGGGATCGGACGTACGGGGCGATCTATGTTGATTCTTCGATCGCGAACTACACGTTCACCGCGGAGCAGCTCGCGCTGTTGAATGCGATCGGGCAGCACACGGGGCTCGCGCTGGCCAACGCGGAGCTGTACCACCAGAAGCTCCAGAGCGAACGGCTGGCGGCGATCGGCGAAACGGTGGCGACGCTGTCGCACTCGATCAAGAACATCCTGCAGGGGTTGCGTGGGGGCGCAGACGTGGTGGAGATGGGTCTGAACAAGGGGGACCTCAAGATCTCCAACGGTGGGTGGGGGATCCTGAAGCGCAACCTGGATCGCATCATCAGCCTCACGATGAACATGCTGGCGTTCTCGCGGCATCGGCAGGCGGAAGTTGATCTGACGCAGCTGGGCGGGCTGATCGATGAGTGCGCGGGGCTGGTGGAGTCGCAGTGCGCGGCGAAGCAGGTGGCGCTGATCGTGGACCACGACGCGGAGTTGCCTCCGATCGCGGTGGATGCGCCGCTTCTTCATCAAGCGGTGATGAACCTGATTACCAACGCGGTCGAGGCGGTGCCGTCGGGGACGGGGGCGGTAACGGTGCGTGCGCAGTACGTGAACGCGGGCGGCACGGCGGCACCGACGGGGCGCGGGGTGTCGTTCTCGCCGCCGGTGGCGATCGATCGGGTGTCGGGGCGGGCGCACGTGGCGATCGCGGTGGTGGACAACGGTCCGGGCATTCCGGCGAGCAAGCTGCCGTGGGTCTTCGAGCCTTTCAATACGACCAAGGGCGTGCGGGGCACAGGGCTGGGGCTGGCGGTGGCGCGACGGGTGTGCGAGGACCACGGTGGCAAGATCATCGCGGAGTCGAGCGAGGGGCGCGGGTGCACGTTCTGGATGCTGCTGCCGGCGGACGGAGGCGTGGCGATCGATCCGTCCGCGACGTCGTTGCCCAGGGTGCAGGGCGGATAACACGATTCTCGGAAACTCGGGTGGTCTCGCGTGAGTAACGCGGCGTGGTTGCGTTTGCGAACTGGGCCGCGAGCCAGTGCTCGATCCGTTGGCCCTTGGCAAACGCTCACGTTCCTTGCGAAGGAGAGACTGACATGAAGACCACGACCCGCATCGCAGCTGTTTCGACCTTGTGCGTCCTCGCGGGCGCGGCTCACGCGCATCTCGGAGGATTCGAGAAGGCGGACGGGTACGAACCCTTCTTGAACCTGGTTCAGAACTACAACGCGGGCCAGTACGGGGTGAACAGCGGGTACATGGCGATGGCGCCGGTGGCGATCACGCCGGGCACCGGTCTCTGGCACGCGCTCAACGGCGGGTTCTCGAGCGGTGGTGCGATCTCGTATGCCACCGGGCACCAGTGGTACGACCGCACGTTCGTGAACTCCGGCGGCACGTCCGGGCACATGGATGATCAGGCCCTGGTCCTCACGACCGGCCACGAGGGGTTGACTGGTCCTGCCTTGCGGTACCGCTACGACCTGGATGCACAGGATCTGGGCGTTGCGCCTGCGATGACGAGTGGCGCGGTGGTGCGCATGGACTTCTGGGCGCGGGGGTTCCTGGACTCGGGTCTTGTCGGCCCGGGGTACTTCGGCAACCAGGTGCTTCTCGAGGACAGCACCGGAAACGTCGGTTTCCGCCTTGGACTGACGAAGACCAGCGGCGGCGACATGGTGACGTTCTGGAACGGCACGTCGATGCAGGTCTCGAGCGTGCAGGGCGCGAGCAGCACGTACGACCAGTGGCGCATCATCTTGGACCTGGCGAACGACACGGTCTCCGCGAGCTACTTCCAGTTCAGCACGGGCATCACCCACGTCTTCGCGACGGGCGTGCCGATGCAGAGCTCGATGAACGATTTCTCGCACCTCACCTTCAGCACGACGCCGGGCCTGAACAACAGCAAGTTCTCGTCGGTCGACGATTTCGAGTTCCACACCCGGATCCCGGCTCCCGCGGGAGGGGTGGCCCTGGCCTTTGGCATGGTGGCGGCGGGCCGTCGTCGCCGCTGAGGCGTCTGACACTCCACGATTTCCAGGCGACCCCGCCCCGTGCGGGGTCGCTGTGCGCCCGGGGCGAAAGGGAGGTACCCTTAGGCCGTGTCCACGACGATCCATGTCCCGTCCCTGAAGCTCGAGGCCGTGTCCGGCCCGGTTGGCGGTGTACTCGAGGTTCACGCGCGGGTGGGGCATGCGGTCGCGGGCCGTTCCGCCCAGTGCGACATCGTGCTGCTCGATCCCGAAGGCGTCGTGTCGCGCCGGCACTGCGAGTTCCGGCGCTCGCCCGATGGCTGGGTTGTCGTCGATCTCCATTCCAAGCACGGCACGTGGCTCAATCAGACGATGCTGCCCGCGGAGCAACCCGCGGTACTGCGCGAAGGTGATCGCCTGCGGATCGGCGCGTGCACGTTCCGCGTTTCCGTGGGCGACCAGAGCGCCGTGCACCGCGTGCACACGATGGACGACGGGGCGAGCGCTCCCAGACAGTTGCAACGATTTGCGCCCATGGCGGGCGTCCCGGACTCCCACCGCAGGCTCGAGTTGCTGATGAACTGCGCCGCGGTCGTGGGCGCCGCGGGCGATGAAGGGGATGTCGCGCGTGCCGCGACGGATGCACTGGTGGCCGGGTGCGGGTTCCCGCGAGCGGCGATGGTTCGGGCCGTGCGGGGCGGCGAGGAAGTCGAAGTGCTGGCGGCGTGCAGACCGCGCTCGCGATCCCCAGGCTCACGATGCTCTGGCCGTACTTCGGCGTGTCCGCGGAGTTCAGCACCACGGTCTGCCCGTCGGCGCAGGCCTGGATCAACGAGCGGCTGAAGCGGGGCAGCGCGTCGCCATCTGTCCGCGTCGTGTCTTTCGCCGCCAGCACTTCGACTTCCTCGCCGCCCCGCACGGCCCGAACCATCGCCGCTCGC
>JBEIUO010000671.1:0-2348 GCA_040374335.1 Phycisphaeraceae bacterium | reverse complement strand
CTCTTAACCCGGGCACCCGGCGGGGAGAGACCAGGAGAGACTCTGGGACAGAATCGCAACTGCGGGGCCCCTTCCGGTCATGGACATGCCGCACGGCAGAGACTCGGCCCGCGGTTGGTGGCTTTCGCGATCCCTTCGGAACGTCGGCTTAAACGCGAAAACGCCGCCGAGAGACCTCGGCGGCGTTCCCTGAAAACCAAAGGGCCGGTCGCTTTCGCAACCGGCCCGGCAATAGCGGGGATTGGATTTGAACCAATGACCTCCGGGTTATGAGCCCGACGAGCTACCAGGCTGCTCTACCCCGCAGTCCTAGAAGAAGAGAGTAGGCCGCTAAGCCCCTCAGGTCAATCCGCCGACGCACTTGGCCCCCTCGCCCGTCAGGATCCCATGAAATCGGCGCTCAAAGGGAGTTGCGGAGATCGCTCGTTCGGGGTAAGTTCAACGCCATGCCCCCGCCATCGCGGCGGGGACGCTCCCTCGACTCGCCCATTCGGGCACCTGACTGTGGGGATACATCGCATGAAGACGTCCGTTCTCGCACTCGTGGCAGGGCTTCTGCTGACGCCGAGCATGGTGTCGGCCGCGGACAACTCCGTCGGCCAAGATTGGCGCGCCGACTGGCGCGCCAAACGCAACAAACTCATCGAGACCACCCGCGACCTCAAGTTCGACCCGAGTTCCGTCATCGTGAAGTTCGAAGACGGTGCCGACCCCGCACTCATCGAAGCAATCAAACTCGCCGCCGGCCTCCAGGTCGAACCCATCGAAACCTGGGCCATCCTCCCCGGCGTTCAGCACCTCCGCGTGCTCGATGGCGACGCCGTTACCGCACTCGTCAAACTCGCCGACATGCCGCTCGTGGTCTACGCCGAACACGACTTCATCGTCCGCACCTGCGTCACCCCCAACGACACCAGCTACGGCGTCCTCTGGGGCATGCACAACACCGGCCAGACCGTCAACGGCGACCCCGGCATCGCCAACGCCGACATCAACGCCCCCGAAGCCTGGGACATCACCACCGGCTCCGCCAACACCGTCATCGCCGACATCGACAGCGGCGTCAACTACAACCACCCCGACCTCGCCGCAAACTCCTGGATCAACCCCGGCGAGACCGCCGGCAACGGCATCGACGACGACGGCAACGGCTACATCGACGACACCCGCGGCTGGGACTTCTTCTCCAACGACAACAACCCCGTCGACGACAACGGCCACGGAACCCACACCGCCGGCACCTTCGGCGGTGTCGGCAACAACGGCCTCGGTGTCACGGGCGTGAGCTGGCAGTGCAAGGTCATGGCCCTCAAGTTCCTCAGCTCCACCGGCAGCGGTGCAACCACCGGCGCCATCTCCGCCGTGAACTACCTCACCGCCAAGGGCGTCAAAGTCTCCAACAACAGCTGGGGCGGCGGCGGTTACAGCCAGGCCCTCTTCGATGCCATCAACGCCACCCGCTCGGTCAACCACGTCTTCGTCGCCGCCGCAGGGAACTCCGGCCTCAACATCGACGCCTCCCCGAGCTACCCCGCCTCGTACAACATCGACAACATCATCTCCGTCGCAGCCTCCGACAACAACGACGGTCGCGCCTCATTCTCCAACTACGGCGCCACCGGCGTCGACCTCGCCGCGCCCGGCGTCAACATCTACAGCACCTACCTGAGCAGCTACGCGTACCTCGACGGCACCTCCATGGCCACGCCCCACGTCACCGGCGTCGTCGCACTCGTCCAAGGCCTTCACCCCGACTGGACCTATACCCAAGTTCGCGACCGCATCCTCACAACAGTCCGCCCCGCCGCGGCATTCGCGACCACCACCGCCACCGGCGGCATCCTCAACGCCTTCGCCGCCGTCAACGACAGCGCTCCCAGCAACAACGCGCCCACCGTCTCCATCTCCAGCCCGGCCAACGGCGCCACCTTCGCTGCCGGTGCAACTGTGGCCTTCACGGGCACCGCCTCCGACGTCGAAGACGGAAGCCTCACCGCCTCTCTCGCCTGGACGTCAAACATCCAGGGCGCACTCGGCACCGGTGGCACCTTCAGCCGCACCCTCAACTCAGGAACCCACGTCGTCACCGCGTCCGCCACCGACTCCGGCGGCCGCTCCGGCTCCTTCTCCGTCACCATCACCGTCCAGAGCATCGCCGCGGGTAACGACCCCTGCTCGGGCGCAACGCTTCTCGCGAACGGCGTCGCCGTCGCCGGCAACAACAGCTCCGCAACAACCGACGGAACCTCCACGTGCGGTGGCGCTCTGGACCTGTGGTATCGCTACACCACCACGGGCACCTCCGCCATGACCGTCGACACATGCGGCAGCTCGATCGACACGATCGT
>JBEIUO010000091.1:0-7426 GCA_040374335.1 Phycisphaeraceae bacterium | reverse complement strand
CAGAGTCAGCCGCAGCAGGGCGAGAAGCGTGAAGGCACGCAGAGTCAGCAGCAACAAGGCGAGAAGCGCGAGGGTTCACAGAGCCAGCCTCAACAAGGTGAGAAGCGCGAGGGTTCGCAGAGTCAGCCGCAGCAGGGCGAGAAGCGCGAGGGTTCGCAGAGTCAGCAGCAACAAGGCGAGAAGCGCGAGGGTTCGCAGAGCCAGCCGCAGCAAGGCGAGAAGCGCGAGGGTTCGCAGAGCCAGCAGCAACAAGGCGAGAAACGAGAAGGATCGCAGAGTCAGCAGCAGCAGGGCGAGAAGCGCGACGGTTCGCCGGATCAGCAGGGGCCGCAGTCCATTCCTGAGTTGCCCAAAGATGCCGATGGCATGCAGAAACTCGCTGAGAAGCTCCGCGAAGCCGCGAAGAACCAATCTGATCGGGCGATGTCCAAGCAGCGGGCCGAGGAACTTCGCAAGAAGGCGGAGGAGATGCTGCGCTCGGCTTCTCCGGAGCAGCGTCGGCAGTTGGAGGAGCTTGCGAAGCGGATGGGGCCGAGCGGACGCGAGGGTGAGCAGAGTGCGCGTGATGGTGTGCCGAGCGGGCGCGAGGGCGGGCCTGGCGAGGGACCGGGGTTGGAGGGGCGGTCTGGTCCGAGGCTCGCGGAGACTCCACCGCCGAGAGAGCGGGCGACGGAGATCGTCGATGCCAGGCCGAGCCGGATCGAGCCCGGCGTGCGCAAACGGACGATCTCGGAGATGGAACGGACCGGAGAGCCGGGCGAGTCCGGTGGCGATGCGACGGGGTTAAGCGATGGGGTTCGCGACGCGGTGAAGAGCGCGGAGCGGGCGATCGAGCAGCACAACGTGCCGCGTGACCGGCGCGACCTGGTGCGGCGGGTGTTCCAGCGATACGTCGAGCGATCGACGAAGCCGCCGGAGAAGCAGTAGCCACATGAACCTTCGACTGGAGCAGCCGTGGTGGTTGTTGCTGGCCTTACTGGCCGTGCCGGTCGCGGTCACGGGGTGGGTGCTGTTTCAGTCGATGAGCGGGTTGCGGCGAATCGTGGCGATCGTGGTCCGCGTGGCGCTCATTGTGGCGATCGCCGTACTGCTCGCGGGGATCGCGTCGACCCGTGAAACGCGGAAGCTCGTGGTGGTGGCGGTGATGGACGAGTCGGACTCGGTGGTCGCGATGGCGACGCCTCAACGGTTCAGCACCGCCGATGGGATGATGCGCGAAGTGCCGGCCTCGGGGTTCGCGAGGGCGTTTCTCGAGGAAGCCACCCGCAATCGCGGAGGTGAGGATCTGCTGGGAGCGGTTGCCGCGGGTGAGGGGGCTTCGGTGGTGATGCTCCCTTCCTCGGGCGCGACGGCGCTAGGGCCATCGGGGTCACGGGCGGGAGGGGGGACGGACCTCGCGGGGGCGCTGCGGCTCGCGGCGGCGGTAGTTCCTTCGGACGCTACGGGGCGGATCGTGGTGTTCTCAGATGGTGTGCAGACGATCGGGGACGTTCTGGCGGCGGCGGACGAGATGACATCGAGCGGCATGCGCGTGCCGGTGGACGTGGTGCCGATTCGGTACGACGTGAAGCGTGAGGTGATGATGACCGCGCTGGATGCTCCGCCGCGAGCGGCGATGGGGAGCACGGTGACGCTGCGGGTGACGCTGGTGTCGACGGGTGAGAGTTCGGGGGTGCTTCGTGTTGAAGACGAAGGTGTGCCCCTGGAGATCGGGGAGAACGGCGAGAAGCGGAGGCGGGTCGCGCTGCGTGCCGGGGAGAATGTGGAGCGGATCTCGCTGCGGCTTCCGGCGGGCAGGATTCATCGATTCGCGGCGTACTTCGAGCCGGACGTCGATGCCTCGGGGAAGGCGAGCGGTGATACCCGGCCGGAGAACAACCGCGCGGAGGGGTTCACGCTTTCGCCCGGGAAGGGCGCGGTGCTGCTGGTACGGGGCGAGGCCGAGAGCGATCGTGTGCACCCGCTCGAGGCGACGCTCGCGGCTCAGGACATCGCGGTGAACCGTGTGATGACCGGTGGCATGCCGGAGAGTTTGCTTGAGTACGAGGCGTTCGATGTGGTCGTGCTCGACAACGTGCCCGCGGACGAGATGGACAGCCCGGCGCAGACGCTGCTCGCATCCTTCGTGCAGGACATGGGTGGTGGCCTGGTGATGCTCGGGGGCAAGGCCTCGTTCGGCGCTGGTGGGTGGAAGGGTTCGAAGCTCGAGCCGATTCTGCCGGTAAAGCTGGATGTTCCCGACAAGGTGGTGACGCCGGAGACGGCGACGGTCTTTGTGCTCGACAACTCGGGCAGCATGGGGCACCGCGTTTCGGGGTCGCTGTATACCCAGCAGCAGATCGCCAACGAGGCGGCGGCGCTGGCCGTGACGAGCCTGGGTGCCCGCGACATGATCGGCGTCGTTGTGTTCAACTCCGATGCTTCCACGCTGGTACCGATGGGGGCGAACCGGGACCCGCAGGGCACGGCGGCGACCATCCGATCGATCACTCCCGACGGTGGGACGAACGTGACTCCAGGGCTTGAGATCGCGCACGAGATGCTCCGCAAGAACACCGCGAAGGTGCGGCACATCGTGGTGATGACCGACGGCCAGTCGGTGAACTCCGAGTTGCTCCCGGGGATGGCCAAGCAGATCGCGGCGGAGGGCATCCGCATCACAACGATCGGTGTGGGTGATGGCGCCGACGCGGCCGTGCTGAGCGCGATCGCACGCGAGGGCGGCGGCAAGTACTACCAGGTGCGTGATCCCAACGTGCTGCCCCGCGTGTTCCTCAAGGCCGTGCGTGTCGAGCGTCAGCCGCTCGTGCGCGAGGTCGAGTTCCGGCCGGTGGTGAATCCCGTCGGTTCTCCGATGATCGCGGGGATCTCGCAGCCGCCGCCGCTGCTGGGGCTCTCGCTCGCGGGGGTGCGAACGGAGCCGACCGTTGTCAACGCGATGCTCTCGCCCGAGGGTGAGCCGCTGCTCGCGCACTGGAACGCGGGGCTTGGCCAGGTGGTCGCGTTTACGTCCGACGCCGATCGATGGGCCGAGTACTGGAAGGTCTGGGATGGCTACTCGGTCATCTGGACGCAGATCATGCGGCTCGCGGCGCGTCCGGCGGCGTCGGAGGGGTTGGAGGCTGATGCGCGAGTTGAGAACGGTGTGCTTCGTCTGCGCATGGACGCGGTGGATGCGCAGGGCGGGACGCTGGATGGCTTGACGGTTCGTGCCGCGGTTGTCGGTGCTGGCGGCGAGCGGCGAGAGGTGCGGCTCGCGCAGGTCGCGCCGGGGCGGTACGAGGCCGCGGTGACGGACCCTTCGCCGGGTGCGAACGTGGCGGTGATTTCCGCGGAGGGGGCCGGCCGTGGTGGGCTGCGGCCTGTCGTCGTTGGGACCACTGCGCCGCGGGGTGCTGAGTATCGCTCGTTGTCGGACAACGCGTCGCTGCTCGAAGCACTGGCGGCACGGACCGGTGGGCGTGTGCTGGACCCCACGAATCCGCGGTCGGCGAAGCTCTACGACCGGTCGCAGATCAAGGCCCGTGAGGTATCGATCCCGCTCGCGGAAGCAGTTCTGCCGTGGTTGCTCGCGCTGGTGTTGCTCGACATCACGGTGCGTCGCGTCGCGTGGGACCGCTGGCTGCCGGGTCGGCGGGAGATCGCTTCGGCGCCCGCGGGAGCCGCGGGGCTTGCGGCGGGGCTGGTGACGAAGCTGGAGCACGGCGCGGCGACGGGCGTGGAGCCTGCGATTGCGCTGGGTGAAGAGGATGCGCGAGCGCTGGCGAAGAAAGCGCGGGACGAGCGGATGGCCAGAAAGTTGGCCGGGATGCGGAAGGATCCCGGGGAGGCTCCGCGTTCGGCACCGATCATCGAGAAGCCGGCGGCGCCGAGCGAGCCCTCGGAGGGCGGGCTGATGGCGGCGAAGCGGCGTGCGAAGGAGCGGTTCGAGGAGTGATGGGGGTCAGATCAGCTCGCCGTGGAGCGAGAGCTTCTCCGCGGCGACGATGCGGACTTTCACGATCGATCCCACGAGGGACTCGGCGGTCGCGCCGGGGGCTTCGAAGAAGACGATGAGGTCGCCGTCGGTGCGGGCCGAGAACTGAACGGCCTGGTCCTCCGAGGTCGCGAAGGTTGCTGCGAGTTCCTGTCTTGCGAGCGAACGGCCACCGATGGTGATGGCGACGGAACCGGCGCTCTTGAGCTGGCTCTTGGTGAGGCCGGTCTTCTTGAGCGACTTGCGGCTGATGCCCTCGACCATGACGTCGTACTCGCGACCGATCTGCTCGGCGCTGAGGCGGTCGGAGACTTCGTTCTGGAGGGCGAGGAGCTCGTTGTTGCGACGGCGCTTCACGTCCTCGGGGACGTCGTCGGGGAGTTTGTCGAACGCGACGGTGCCGGGGCGGGGGGAGTACTTGAAGATGAAGGCGTTCTTGTACTGGGCCTTGAGCAGGAGGCGCTTGGTGGCTTCGAAGTCTTCGTCGGTTTCGCCCGGGAAGCCGACGATGAAGTCGCCGCTGAGCGTGAGCGGGCGGTTGATCTCTGGCTGGTCGAGGAAGGAGCGGGCGCGGTCGAGGAACTCCAGGTATTCCTCGACGGTGTACCCCCGGTTCATCGTCTGGAGCATTCGGTTGCTGCCGGACTGGGCGGGAACGTGCAGGTACCGGCAGATGCGCGGGTGGTCGCGGATGACTTCGAGCACGTCGTCGCCGAAGTCGCGCGGGTAGCTGGTGACGAATCGGAGCCGTTGGATTTCCGGGACCTCGTCGTGGATCCGGCGGAGCAACTCGGCGAAGGTGGTGACCTGGTTGCCGGCGAAGGGGTCGCGCCGGTGGCCGCCGGTGTATGCGCGGCCTTTCTGCGGCTGGAGGACGCCGTTGACCGTCACTGCCGCGCCGTGCTCGAAGCGGTAGTGGTTGACTGTTTGACCGAGGAGGGTGATCTCGATGACGCCGGTGTCGGCGAGCTTGCGGCACTCGTCGATGATGTGCTCGGGCGGGCGGTGGATTTCGGCGCCGCGTGTGAAGGGGACGACGCAGTAGGTGCAGAACTTGTTGCACCCGCGGGTGATTCTGACGTACGCGGTTCGGCGGCGGGGTGAGTCTTCGTCGATCGGAGAGACGGAGCGCGAGAGGTCGAGCATCTCGAGCGTGTCTTCGGCGGCGGCGAGGGTCGAGCTGCGACGGCTGCTGCCGCCCTGGAGCGCGATCTGATTTGCGGAGACGAGCTCGTCGGTTTCCGTCATTGAGTCGCGGGTGCGGACGGCGTTGTCGAGGAGGCTGGGGAGCTTGTCGAGTTCGCCGGGTCCGCACATGACGTCGACGACGGGCATCCGCTTCACGAGATCGGTGCCGTCGCGTTCGGCCATGCAGCCCAGGACGCCCACGACGAGTTGCGGTTGTTCGAGCTTGCGTTCGGCGAGTTCGCCGAGGCGGCTCCAGACCTTTTGTTCGGCGTGCTCCCGGACGGAGCAGGTGTTGTAGAGAACGACGTCGGCCCCGTCGGCGGAGTTGACGAAGCGGTAGCCGAGTGCGCGGAGCTGGCCGGCGACGAGTTCGGAGTCGAGCTCGTTCATCTGGCAGCCGAAGGTTTCGAGGTAGACGGTCTTTTGTGGCATGGGGGGCGAATGATAGGCGATGACGTAAGACGCTGTTCTGTAGGGGTTTGGGGGTTGGTCGTATGGGGGTTCT
The DNA here is from genome assembly GCA_040374335.1 of Phycisphaeraceae bacterium. GTDB lineage: Bacteria > Planctomycetota > Phycisphaerae > Phycisphaerales > UBA1924 > JBEIUO01. The sequence continues at coordinate 1,757 of JBEIUO010000091.1, read as the reverse complement.
GGAGCCCGGGCACCGTGCGTGTGCGGTCGTGTTCACCGTGGGGTCGGGTCCGCGCGGGTTGTGCTAAGGTAACGCCATGCACCGCGGGCTCAACCTTGCCACCAAGTGCCTCCTGCTCTTCGGCGGGGCGATTGTCCTGATCGTGCTGGTCGCGCTCACGGTGCCCTGGCTGCGGATGCAATCCCTCGTCGACGCCGGGCAGCTCGAGCTCTCGCGGCAGATGGTCGAGACCTGGGAGCGGCTCGGGGAGCAGCAGGGTGGCGAGGCGGATACTCGCGGCTCTGGTCGGCTGATCGTGCCCGGGTCTGGGATGGTGGTGGAGGAGCGGGCGGGGATCACCGCGCGAGAGATGTCGATCGCGCAGGCCAACGAGCTTGCCCGGACGAACGTCTCGGTCGCCGCGGCCCTCGCGGCGTTCCGTGGGGACGTCAAGATCGAGGACGTTCAGGATTCGCGGTGGCACGGGACCAGCCGCGAGTACCAGTACATCAAGGCGCAGCGGCGGTTTCGCGGCGGGTCGAAGGAGTTGGCGGGGATCATCATTCTGGACCGGACGTCGATCGAAGCGACGAGGCTTTTGCTGCTGAACGTTTCGTATCTGTTGATCGCCGGGTGCGCGGTGCTGGTGATGGCGTTGCTGGTGTTCTACATCATTACGAGGAAGCTGGTGCTGTCGCCGGTTCGGGCGCTGGAGCAGGCCGCGGAGCGTGTGCGTCAGGGGAATCTGTTTCATCGGGCGGCGATCAGGACGGGGGACGAGTTCGAGCAGCTCGCGGAGACGTTGAACTCGATGCTCGGGGACCTTCAGGCGTCGCAGGAGCGTTTGCGATCGATCAACTCGGCGATGGACCTGAAGATCGCGGAGGTTTCGCGGAGCAACAGCGAACTGTTCCAGGCGGCGAAGCTGAAGGGGGAGTTCCTCGCGAACGTGAGCCACGAGTTGCGGACGCCGCTGAACTCGATCATCGGGTTCGCGGAGTTGCTGAACGAGATCGCGCGCGCGGACGGGATGAAGGCAGAGCCGCCGCCCGATGTCGCGAAGCGGCAGCGTTACCTGGACAACATCGTGACTGCGGGTCGGAACCTGCTGCAGATGATCAACTCGCTGCTGGAGATGGCGAAGATCGAGGCGGGGCGGATTGATTTGCTCGTGGAGCGGATGAGCCTGCGGGATACGTGCGAGGGGCTGCTGGGTTTGATCGATCCGCTGGCGCGCAAGCGGAGCATCGAGCTCAAGCTGGAGGTTGGCGAAGACCTTCCTCCCGTCGCGACCGACGTCAAGAAGTTCCAGCAGATCGTCTTCAACTTCCTGAGCAATGCCGTGAAGTTCACCGAGCCGATGGAGCGCACGGGGCGCCAGCCGCAGATCATTCTGCGGGCCGAGCGATTGCTGGGGAGTTCGCCGGGGATCCAGGATCGGGTGCGGGTGAGCGTGATCGACAACGGGCGCGGGATCGCCGCGGAAGATCAGGCCAAGATCTTCGACAAGTTCGTGCAGGTCGATGGCGGGCACACCCGCGAGCACTCGGGAACGGGGCTTGGGCTCGCGATCTGCAAGGAGCTTGCGGGTGTGCTGCACGCGGAGCTCCAGGTGGTGAGCGAGCTTGGTCGTGGTTCGATGTTCAGCGTGATTCTGCCGCTGTCGATCGAGGGAGCACCGGCGCGGGAGTCGGAGCTCGAGAACAAGTTCCGCGGGGCGCTCAGCCGCGAGTAGGAGCCGGAGGTACGGGATGGCCGCGATCGATGAACCCGCGATT
>JBEIUO010000359.1:0-3859 GCA_040374335.1 Phycisphaeraceae bacterium | reverse complement strand
TGACGGCCTGACGGAACAGGTACACACCGAACGCAGGAGCGATCGCGGGGATGATCAGCCCCGCGAAGCTGTCGAGCAGCGAGAGTTGAAAGAGGACCTGGAATCCGGGTGCGATGAGAAGTGGTGGGGGGATGATCATCGCGCCCAGCACCACCCAGGTCACCATCCGCCGGCCGGAGAAGTCCAGGCGTGCGAGCGCGTACCCGCTCATCGCGCACACCAGCGTGGCTCCGAGCGACGTCACTGACGCGAGAAAGAGCGACGCCACCACCGCTCGGGCAAAGCCCGCGGTCCGGAGGAGTTTCTCGAAGTTCCCGAGCGTGACCCGCTCCCACGCGATGCCCAGGAAGCCCTCGCCCCTGGGCAGAAACGACGACGTGAAGAAGTCCTCGGCGTTCTTGAGCGCGGCGCACAGCAGCCACACGAAAGGCAGAAGCACGAAGAACGCCGCGACACAGAGCGCAACGTGCGAGAGGACGCGCGAGATTGGTCGGTTGAGCGTGTTCACGCGGGTTCCCCCGACTTTCCGAGGAGGCGTTGCCCGGCGGCGCAGGCCCCGAGAATAATCGCCATGACCCAGCCGATCGCCGAAGCAAAGCCGAGATCGCCGGTCTGAAACCCGGTCTGGTAGAGGTACATGACGAGCGTCAGGCCGCGGTTCTCCGGGCCGCCCGTGCCATTGAGCAGGATGTAGGGAAGCTCGAAGATCTGAAAGCTGCCGATGATCGAGAGCAGAACAACGAATGTGCCGACGGGCCGGATCGCGGGCAGCGTGACGTGCTTGAAGCGATTCCAGGCGTCGGCGTTGTCCATCACGGCCGCCTCTTCCAACTCCTTGGGCACATTCTGCAGCGCGGCGAGGAAGTAGACCATGTTGAAGCCGACGTACTGCCAGAGCGTTGCAATGATCAGGGCCGGCATCACGTACGTTTCAAGCCACGGGAAATCGAGATTCCAGCCCACGCTCGAGTGCAGCAGCTGATTCACAAGCCCGGTGCGCTTCTCAAACAGCACGGAGAAAATCATCGCCACGAAGACGACACCGACCAGGACCGGGCTGAAGAGCACGACCCGAAAGAACGCCCGCGCTCGGATGTCGGGCCGATTCAGCAACAAGGCGAGTCCCAGCGACAGAGGCAACTGGATCAGCACACTCCCCAACGTGAAAACGACGGTGTTTCGCAGCGCTGTCCAGAACGCGGGGTCTTCCGTCAGCATCTGAAAGTTGGACAGCCCAACACCGGCGGACACGCCGGGGCCAAACGTCTGACGCGTGGACAGCCAGAGCGACGACACCGCGGGGTACAGCGTGAAGACCCCGAACACCGTGAGAAACGGCGCGAGCAGCACCCAAGGTGCCCATCGCGTCTGGCCGGGGCTTCGTGTCATGGAGCTTCCCCCTCCGGCACGAAGAACTTGTTCCGACGCGCGTGGCGCATCACTTCTTCCTGCGCTTCGGCGAGCAACTTGACGGCATCTGGTTCAAGATCCGCCGCGGTGCAGCCCGGGCGGCGGTCGGCGATGCGGGCGAGTTCGCTGGCCACCGCCCGAAGGCGTTCCACGGCCATCGCACCGAACGGGGAGTTGTGCCGCGGGGGAAGGTCATCGGCGAGCGAGACGAACAGTCGCCCCCTCGGTTGTCCGCTGAAGAACGGGTCCGGCTGGTCGTAGACGGGATCGTTCCAGAACTCGCGGACGGGGCTGATGATGTCACCCTCAAGAAAGAGCTTCCTGGAGATCTCGGGCGAGAGGTAGAGATGCTTGGCGAAAGCCCAGAGCGCGTCGTGGTCCGGGGCGTCCCGGGAGATGCCGAGCATGGTGCCGCCCCAGACGCTGGTTCTGCGACCGCCCCGTTCCCACGCGGGCAGCGGCATGAGCTTGACCTTGCCGGTCAGTTGCGGGATCTCTTTACGCCAGAGGTTGCACATCCAGTCGGGCACGAACGAAGCGATGACAAACCCGTCGAGGAGCAACTGATTGCCCGACGCGCTGAAATACGGCGCATCGGCCGCGATCTTGTCGGCGCCGTGTCCCCACGCGACCGCGTGCGCAAGGACGCGTGCGTTGATCGGGTTGTCGAGCATCGGAAGGCCGGATTCGTTGACGGCGCCGCCCCCAGCCTGAAGCACAAGGGCCTCGAGCGAGTCCATGTGGGTCTCCCACATGTTCAAAAGGTACCGGTCGGTGCGCTTGGTTCCGTCCGGGTTCATCATCAGCGGCCGCAGCACACGGATGAAGTCGTCCCAGGTTTCGATGGTCGAGACATCGATACCCGCGGCTTCGACGATGTCCGCGCGGTACCCGAGCATCACCGGGTGAACGTCGTGCGGGAGGCCGTAGATGCGTCCCCGCGAGGTCCAGGGTGTGAACGACGGGCCGTTGATCTTGTCGAGCAGCCCCTCTTCCTTCAATCGGTCGGTGAGATCAAGGAATCCAATCGCCTCCGGCGGGCCCGCGAACGCACGCGCCGCGATGCGGCGCTCAACCTCGAGCAGTTCAGCGCTAGGAGTACGAGAGAGGAACGACGAGAGCATCCGCTGTTCAATGGCCTGCACGCCCAGCACCGAGCACGTCACCTTCGGCTCGTGGGTCAGGTTCCATTCGGCGACCGCCGGGACGTAGAGTTCATGATGCAGTCGCGCGAACGTCCACATCGTCACGCCCTCGCGACGGGGCGAACCGAGCGTGAGGACGACAACGGTGGAGACCGCCGCGATCGCGCCGATGATGCGGACGGCGAGCGATCGCGCCGGAGGGGTTTGAGCCTGGTCCTTGCTCACGCCATGCTCAGTTCTGAAGCTCGAAGTCCTTCTGCGACCAGACGACCTTGCGCGTGCTCTGGTTGCTGCCGTCTACGAGGTCCCCGAACTTGTACTGCTGAACGTGGCCATCAACCATGGCCATGTTGACTCCACCCTTCTTCTCGATCGAGCGTCCCTTCTGCTTCGGGTGGCGGTAGAACGGAACGAAGCTGCGCATCTCGATGGCGGTCGTGACGCCCGCCATCTCCGGGGCCGCGTTGAGCCACGGGCCGGAGAACGCGCCAGGCGTCGTGATCCCGAAGCCCGCGCCGAACCGCTGGGCCGGTGCGCCCGCGAATCCTGCCGAGCCGATGGCGAACCACGTCACTTCGGCGGTGTTCTCCGAGGGCCAGAGCCCCCAGGCTTCGGTGAGGAGCAGGGTGAACGAGCCGTTGTCCACGCTCGCGTCGAAGGGCTTGCCGCGTTGAGCCTCGCTCGGGTCAAAGGGATTCGAGCCGGGCTTGTACACGCGAGGACGACCGGAGGGATCGTTCTGCCAGCTTCCGCCCGAGGAGGCCCAGAAGTTCATCGTGTAGGAGCGACCACCCGCCGGGTGGTTCGGGCACACCATCACGCCGCCACCCACCGTGTTGCTGCGGCTGTTCCCCGGATCGATGTTGGTGAAATCAACCTGAGGGAGGTACCTTCCGATCCGGTTCTCGTCGTACCACTGCATGCTGAAGCGGTTGGTTTCGGGGTCGGGGATATCGTGCAGGACCGGCGGGAACTGGCTCTTGTAATCGTTGGCGTACACAAGCAACGACTGGGTGATGCCCCGCATGTGCGCCTGGCACTTCACGTTGCGACCCGACTCGCGGGCCTGCCCCAGGGCCGGAAGAAGGATCCCGATCAGCAACGCGATGATGGCGATGACCACGAGCAGTTCGATCAATGTGAACGCCGTCCGTCCGCTGTGTGTCGTTCTCATGCGAGGCACTCCTGGTTCCTGTGAATATGGGTCAGTTCGCACCCGATCCGCTCCTCTTCCCCCCGTGCCTCGAAGAGGTGCACGCCCGAAACGTCTACCGCGAGCCTGATCCGATCGCCCGCCGCCAGTC
>JBEIUO010000593.1:0-2674 GCA_040374335.1 Phycisphaeraceae bacterium | reverse complement strand
GTACAGCAGCAGCCGTCCCGCCGCCAGCGCCAATGCGACGAGCGCGTACACCTCGAACGCCCTCGCGCGCAGCCACTTGCCCGCGACCGCTGCGCCCGCGCCGAGCAGCACCCACGCCAGAACCTGACCCAGCCCCGACACCGCCAGGGCAATCGCCAGCAGCAGCAGCGATGCCGTCTGCACCAGGTACACCGCCGCCAGCCGCTGCCGGTCGTTCGCGGGGCGCTCGAACACTGGCGTCAGCATCCCGGCGAGGAACGACGACGCAAACAGCGTGAGCCCGCCAACTCCCAGCGGCAGGACCCACTGCGCGGGGATCACTCCGAGCTGGCTGCCGAGTCCAACCAGCCACACCGTCGTCGAAACGCTCGAAACCAGCGGCCTCCACCGCGACAGCATTGCGACAAACGGAGAATCCAGCCATCTGCCGATCGCCCCGGGCTCGCTCAGCGGCCCTCGCGACGCGCTCACGATCAACTCCACCTGGATCGCCGCCCACGCCAAGGCCTGAAACACCAACGCGGTCGTCGTCTCCGCCGCGGGCAGGCCCCTCTGCCCGATCACCCAGAAGCCGCCGATCAACACAGTCCCCCACCACACGATCGTGCGCAGAGTGACGAACGTGCCGCGCAGCCACCCCGCCATACCCAGCCCAATCGCCAGCAGCATCAGCAGATGCGACGGCAACGCCCACACCGCCGACTGAGACCCCGCGAACAGAAACGGAGTCACGTACCCCGCGACCAACGACAACGCGGCCACCGCGACCAATCTCGCCCTCGCCCCCACCGCAACCCCGAACAACGCCGTCACCGCCAGCAGCACAAACCCCACCCCAGGTCCCACCAAACCGAACAGCTTGTACGCCGCGAACACCGCCGTGTACAACACACCCAATCCCGCGGCAGTCACGCCGCTCGCCGCCAAGGCCCCCCACCGCTTCCTCGCGAACTCGCCCAACGCGACCAGCATCAACCCGAACCCCGCGCCGCCCACGCACCGGATCACCGGTGCAACGCGGAGCCATCCCTGGTCGTACGCGAACTTCAGAAACAGCCCGAAGCCAACCACCAGGATCAATGCTCCGGCTGCCGCGAGTGCCCGTTCACCGACGAGCATCTCGAGGTTCAGCTTCGGCTTCGCGGCCTTCTTGCGGGGCGCTATGGGCGGCGCGATCGGCGGTGCACCCGGCATAACGCCGCGACCACCTTCTGCCGCGACATCCGCCGCGTGCTCGAGCATCTCCCGCAGCGACTCGCGCTTGGCCCCGACTGACTCCTGGACCACGATCGGCGCAACGGCCGGCGGCGCGGTCGGAGGAGCAACGGGCAACGTCGGCGGCACGGGTTGCTCGCTGCGTTGAACGAACTCCATCTCCTCGACGGCCTCCGCCTCGGTGCTCCCGGGCGTCTGTCGCTCCCCCCGAAGTTCCCGCACCTCTCGCTCCAGGCTCTCCAGCCGTGCCACCAGCGAACGGACGAGGCTCTCGAGTTCAGTCGGGTACTTGCTCATGTGGGGTTTCCGTCGACAGCGTACCACGATCCGCCCGCGGCGTGAGGGATACCCGCGTCAGTTCGCGGTGCTCCGCTCCCGATGGGTGCAGCACGCTCGCCATAAGGATCACCGCATCGACCGTCCATCGCAACGGCTCCGCGGGGGCGTTCACCCGATCGGTACTACGCACAAAGCGGCACAGCGTGACATGCGGCTCAAACCGCCCGTCGTGCCGTTTGGACTCCCGCCTGGCCAGCCGCATCGCCAGCCTCTTGTGAAGCTCCAGCAACAGCGGTGGTGCATCGGTCGTCGCCGCGATCAGTTTCGGTTCGGCTCCCATCGGAAACGACCTGAATCGATCGAACGTCAGCGTAAACGCGGGCATCCCCGCGCACGCCCGATCGACCGACTCCATGACCCGGGGCAGATCTCGTTCCTCGGTGTCCCCGATGAACTGGAGCGTGAGATGCACCTGCGACGCCGGCGTCCACCTCGCGTCCATCAGATCGGGCGAGCGGGCCTTTTCTAACAGCGCACGAGATAGCCCCTCCGGCGGATAAGCCGCCACGAACAGCCGCAACGGTCCACTCTCGCGACGCGGGCGCATGCCTCAGTCTACCCGCACCCGACCCTACCCGCCCCGACTCAGTAGTTCGGGGTCGGCGGGCGGAACTGCTCCATCTTGATCGACTTGAAGTACGCGATCGTCTTCTGAAGCCCCTCGCGCAACTGGATCTTGGGCTCCCAGTTGTCCAGGTGCTTCTTCGCCAGCGTGATGTCCGGCTGCCGCTGACGCGGGTCATCCGCGGGCATCGGGCGATACACGATCTTCGATGCGCTCCCCGTGAGCTCGATGATGGTCTCCGCCAGCTGCTTCATCGAGTACTCGACGGGGTTGCCGAGATTCACCGGGCCGATGAAGTCGTCCGACCCGTTCATCATCCGCATGATCCCCTCGATCAGATCGTCCACGTAGCAGAACGACCGGCTCTGCGTGCCGTCGCCGTACAGCGTGATGTCCTCGTTCAGGATCGCCTGCCGGATGAAGTTGCTCACCACGCGACCATCGAAGGGGTGCATCCGCGGCCCGAACGTGTTGAAAATCCGGATCACGCGGATGTTCACTTTGTTCGACCGGTTGTAGTCGAAGAACAGCGTCTCCGCCGCCCGCTTGCCCTCG
>JBEIUO010000592.1:0-2677 GCA_040374335.1 Phycisphaeraceae bacterium | reverse complement strand
GGTCGCTGACGAAGATCATCATCGGCGAGCCTTCCGTGTACCTCCGCTCCAGCGTTCCCTTGTCTCGCAGCGATGGCTGCGCCCGCGTCCACACCGTCCGCTTGTTCACCGTATCCGTCAACATGTAGGTGAAGTCCTTCGCAAACGGCCTGTCTCCACTGTCCGCCGAAGCGTTCGCCGGACTCGTCGCCGTCACGCGAAACCGTCCATTCGGTGACACCGCCGCGACATCCGGGTAATACCGATCCGTCGCCGCAGCCGCAGCCGCCGACGCGACCACCGCCACCACCGCAACGCCCATCTGCCATCGGTTCATGCCGGTCTCCTATGGAACAACTACGCACCAGACCCGCGCTCAGATCGTACCAGTTCCCCATACTTCTCCCCGCCCCCTCCCTACCCTCCCCGATGCGCTCACGCCGCGTCCTCATCCTCGGCGCTGGCTTCGCCGGTATCGCCGCCGCCAAGGCCCTCAAACACTTCGACGGCGAAGTCGTCGTCATCGACCGCACCAAACACCACCTCTTCCAACCCCTCCTCTACCAGGTCGCCGCCGCCGGCCTCAGCGCCTCCGATATCGCCCAGCCCGTCCGCACCCTCCTCCGCGGCCAGCGCAACGCCCGCATCCACATGGCCGCCGTCGAACACATCGACCTCGCCTCCCGCGAAGTCACGCTCTCCGCCAACGAAGGCCGCCTTCCTTACGACTTCCTCATCATCGCACTCGGCGTCCAAACCAGCTACTTCGGCCGCGACGAATGGAGCCAGCACGCCCTCGGTCTCAAGACCCTCGCCGACGCCCACCGCATCCGCGACCGCATCCTCTCCTCCTACGAACGCGCCGAAAACACCCACGCCGACCCCGCCCTCCGCCAGAAACTCCTCACCACCGTCGTCATCGGCGCAGGACCCACCGGCGTCGAAATGGCCGGCTCCTACGCCGAGCTCGCGCGCCGCACCCTCCGCCCCGAGTTCCGCCTCGCCAACCTCTCCGACGCCCGCGTCATCCTCCTCGACGCCGGCTCACGCGTCCTCCCCTCCTTCCCCGAATCCCTCTCCGCCCGCGCCGCCTCCTCCCCAAACCCCGCCGACACCCTCTCCGCCCAACTCCCCCTCTTCCTCCCCGACGGCCCCGTCCTCCTCGCCGCCCAATCCGCCATCTCGGCAGCACGCGCCAACACCTCCCCCGCCGACTTCGCCGCCTCAATCTCCTGCCCCCGCGCCATCTCCGGTTATGTCCTCCACACCCTCCCCGCCGTCCTCTTCTTCTGGCTCTCCTCCCCGCTCAACCCCCGCGCCGCCATCGAATCCGCCATCCGTCGCGGCGGCGACACCGACACCATCGCCGCGCTCGTCGGCGGCCTCTCCGCCCTCTCCTCCGGCCCGCAGTCACTCCCCCAGGACTGGCTCAACGGCATCGTCGACTTCCCCCTCAACCCCCACGCGCTCACCATCCTCGAGTCCCGCAACCTCCCCGCATCCCGCTGGCTCGCCCTCCCTTTCCGCAATCTCTTCTTCCTCCTCGTCGTCCTCGCCCACGCCGCACGAAGGCTCCTCCCGCCCTACGCCTAGCGCCTCCCTGCGAGACGGCGACGCACCCGCACGAGGACGGTCACGCAAACGCGTTTCAAAAACTCGGACGAAACGAGAGCGAAGCCCTTGGAATCGCCTACCACCTCGTGACATCGCGAAGTACACTCGCTCCCGCTTGCCCGAGTCGGTTGCGGGCGAAGAATGACGCCGGACATCCCGGACGAGGAGAGACACAAATGCGTTACATGCGTGCAGCGGTTCTCGGCCCCATCGCTCTGGGTGTGACTCTGGTCTCCGCCGCGCCCCCCGAGTTCGCCACCAGCGTCGCGAACTCCCAGCCCCTCCTCTGGTACCGCCTCGGCGAACCCTCCGGTACCTTCGCAAACAGCGGCACGCTCGGCCCCACCTTCACCGCCTTCGCCGTCGGCTCCCCCAACAGGGCCGTTCCCACCCTCAGCGGCGACGCCGGGGTCAGACTCACCCGCGGCGCGTACCTCGAATCCCTCGACCTCTCTCCGCTCACCGGCAATCCCACCTTCTCCATCGAAGCCGTCGTCAACCTCGCCGACCCCGGCGCCGCTCGCAACTGGGGCCCCTTCCTCCACTGGGGCGACGGCGGCGCAAACCGCACCGGCCGAGAGGTGTACTTCGGCGTTCAGAACGGAAACAACAACGTCGTGTACGCCGGCTTCTACAACGCTGGCATCCAAACCGCCAACCCCGTCTCCGGAAACACGTGGGTGCACGTCGTCTGGACCAGACAGGGCGGCAACGACTCCGAGGCCGGTTCGAGCCTCTACATCAACGGTTGCCTCGTCTCCTCCGTGCGGGACTCCAGCCTGAGCCCCGGATTCGTCCTCGCCCCGAACATCAACGTCACCGCGACCACATTCCGAATCAACGAGGCCCGAGACGTTCTCGGCAACCGCTACTTCACCGGAGTCCTCGACGAAATCGCACTCTACAACCGCATCCTCACCCCCGAAGAAATCGAAGCCCGCGGCTCCATCTTCAGATGCGCCGCCGACCGCAACTGCGACGGCGGTGTCGACGGCGACGACGTCATCGTCTTCTTCAACGCCTGGGACCAGTCCCTCCCCGAAGGCGACTTCACCGGCGACGGCGGCGTCGACGGCGACGACGT
>JBEIUO010000322.1:0-4175 GCA_040374335.1 Phycisphaeraceae bacterium | reverse complement strand
CGCCGCGCGCGAGACCGGTGCCCTCGATGTCCTCGGCGCCGAGTTCGTTCGCGATGTCGACCCCGGCGAGATCGTGACCATCAGCGACGACGGCCTCACGCGCCGCAGGTTCGCCGAGCCCGCCGAACGACTCGCCCAGTGCGTCTTCGAACACGTCTACTTCGCCAACCCCGCCAGCGTCGTCTTTGGTCAAAACGTCCAACGCACCCGCGAACTCCTCGGCGAACGCCTCGCCACCGAAGCCCCCGTCCCCGCGGACTACATCGTGCCCATGCCCGACTCCGGCCGATCCGCCGCGCTGGGCTACTCACGCCACAGCGGCATCCAGTACCGCGAGGCCATCGTTCCCAACCGCTACGTCGGCCGCACGTTCATCAAGCCCACGCAGGATCAGCGGCAGTCCGCGGTCCGTCTCAAGCTCAACATCATCTCCGAGCTCGTCCGGGGCAAACGAATCGTCGTCGTCGACGACTCGATCGTTCGTGGCACCACGACCAAAGCCAAAATGGACCAGCTTCGCCTCGCCGGCGCGCAGGAGATCCACCTCCGCATCTCCTGCCCCCCGATCCGTCACCCGTGCTTCTTCGGTGTCGACTTCGCCGAGCGCAGCCAGCTCGTCGCCACAGGCCGGTCGGTCGAGGACATCCGCACGTTCCTCGGCGTCGACTCCCTCCACTACCTCTCGCTGGAGGGGCTGCTGAGCTGCATGAACCACCCCGCGCCGGACTATTGCACCGCGTGCTTCTCCGGCGACTACCGCCTCGACCCCGAGCACCCGCAGAGCGACTACCACATCGAGAGCAACCAGATGACGATGTTCTGAGCCTCGCCGCTCAGCCCCGCAGCAGTTCGGAGAGCACCGTCAGGCCCTCTTCGAGCTTCTTCATCGGCGTCGCGTAGCTGATCCGGAAGTGCGTGTCGCGCGACGAGAAAGTCTTGCCCGGAACCACCAGCACGTTCCGCGCGAGAGCACGCTCAAAGAACTGCGTCGCCGTGATCCCAAGCCGCTCCGGCACCTTTACGAACGCGTAGAACGCTCCGCCCGGGAACGGCACCTCGGTGTGCTGGCCGAGCCGCTGCACCACCAGATCGCGACGCTTCTGATAGTCCGCCACCATAGGCGAGAGGTCTTCGCTCAGTGCCGCCGCCGCGCCGTGCTGGAGCGGCGTCGGCGCGCACACATACATGTACTGCTGCAGCTTGATCATCTCCGCGATCAACGCGCGAGGACCCGCCGCGTAGCCCAGACGCCAACCCGTCACGCCGTAGCTCTTCCCGAACCCGCGGATCACCAGGCAGTTCTCATACGAATCCGCGAATCGCGCAGGGCTCGGGCACCGCGTCAGCGATGCATCGTTGATCGCGCGGTCGTCCCGCGTCTCGCTGAACGCGAACTCCTCGTAGATCTCGTCCGAGATCAGGATGATCCCCTTCTCGCGGCAGAGTTCGAGCAACTCCTTGCACTCCTGGCGGGGCGTCACCACGCCCGCTGGATTGCTCGGCGAACAGAGCAGCACGGCCTTCGTCCGCGGGGTAATGAGCGACTTCACGCGTGCCGCGGTCATCTTGAAGTCTGGATAGGTATCGCAGGGGACGGCCTTCGCGCCGCAGATCTCGGCCATGTGCGGGTAGAGCACAAACCACGGGTCGGGGATGATGACCTCGTCGCCCGGGTTGAGGATGGACATACACGCGAGGATCAGCCCGCCAGACGTGCCGGAAGTCACCATCACGTTCGCCGGCGACGAATCCGAGGTGACGTCCCAGTCGAGGTCACGCTTCAGGTGTGCCGCGAGAGGCTCGAGCAACTGTGGGATCCCGCGCGTCGGCGTGTAGCCGTTCTGCTCGTTCATGATGGCCTCCACCGCCGCCGCCTTGATCGAGGCGGGCACGGGGAAGTCCGGCTGCCCGATCGAGAGGTTGACCGGGTCCTTCAGCTTCGCGCCAAGATCGAAGACCTTGCGGATCCCTGAGCCATTGATGATCGAGGCGCGATGGCTGACCAGTGAGGCGATGTTCATGCGGCCCTTGCTCCCCACTCCTCGGGTGCCCCGGAAAAGAGACACCCCCTCCGATTATTGGAGGGGGTGAGGGTGGTATTCAGATTCGAACGAGAAGTTCGCCCGCGAGACCGGGATTACTTCGCCGAGACAAGCGTCTTGGGGATGCCCAAGACCTTGTCCTTCTTGGCGTCGAACTTCTTCTCGGCCACCATCTTCTCAATCCGCTCGGCGCGGGTCAGAACGGAGCGCTTGCCCGAGAGCGAGGCGGAGATCTTCAGCGAACGGTCAAGGCTCATGGCTTCTTCCCTTCAAAGCCGCGACTCGCGGCCATCAGTCGTACTTCGCCCACATCGTCTTCGAGAAGTTGTAGGCACCGCGGCGTTCTTTCTGCCACTGTGCCCCGACTCTCGCCACCACCGCCTCGAGGTTCGTCTTCTTCGTGACGCCCTTGCGATACTCGTCGGAGGTGATCCCCGGCAACGCGTACACGGTGTACACGCGACCCGGGTTGGGATTGTTGGCCGCACCCGGGCGGGATTCAACCCCTACCGCAAACGCTTGGACCGAGTTCGCCGCCAGGTATTCCACCGCGCTCTGGGCCATCTCCCGATCGAAGGTTCCGAGAACCAAGTAGTTCAGCCCCTTCTCCCTCGGATCCCCGTTCAACAGCCCCTTGGGCGTCAGCGATTCCGGATTGCCCTTCGGGGAAGTATTTTGTTCGGGCTGGACCGGCTTCGGCGGATTCGCCGCTTGATCCGTTTCCTGGGGCGAAGCCGGATCGTTCAGCGGGTCACGGACGGCATCGAGCCGACGCGAGAGCTCCGCGGACTCCCGATCGCCTTCGCGGCGACCCAGCGAATACCCCAGGCTGTACGCGCCGAAGACCAGCACGCCGATCAGAGCGATCCCGATCCCCAGCGCCACCCGCGAAAGACGGAAGTCGGGGCCGGTGGCCCAGTCCGCTGCGGGAGAGGGCTGGGGCTCCAGGGTTTCCGAAGGTGGAACTGCACCGGGCAGGGCAACTTCGCGAACTTCCGGGCCAGCGGGCTCGAGCTGAACGCGAATGGTGGGCTTGGGGGTTGCCTGAGGCTGGGTGCGGAGCGAGTTGTGCCGATCGCTCAGCAGATCAAAGAGCGGAGTTGTTCGGCGGTTCCCCGGTGCCATATGAGTAGTGTATCGGCCCGCGAGGAACGAGGGGCGTACACTACGAACCGTATGGCAATCCGCGAAGAGGACGTCTTGAGGATCGAAACCCGGCCGATGACACGGTCGGAAGCTGTCTATCTGCCCGAGATCGTGAAAGGCTTTGGGACCACCCTAAGGCACTTTTTCACGTCTTTTGGGCAGGGCCGCACGAGCCGGGCGATGCAGTACCCGGAGGTGCGCAGGGAGGACCTGCCCATCGAAGAGGGCGGGATGAACAAGAGCAACTTCAGGGGGGTACACCGCCTGAACAGGGACGAGCAGGGCCGCGTGAAGTGCGTGGCCTGCATGATGTGCCCGACGATCTGCCCGGCCCGGTGCATCCACATCCAGGCCGGCGAGAGCCCCTGGGAGGACCGGGAGAAGTACCCGGTGAAGTTCGAGATCGACGAGCTCCGCTGCATCTACTGCGGGATGTGCGAGGAGGCCTGCCCGGTGGACGCGATCGAGCTGACCACCGAGTACGACATCGTCGGCCGCTCGCGACAGGAGATGGTCTTCGACAAGGAGAAGCTCCTGCACATCTATGACGTGACCATCAATAAGAAGCCGATGTAAACCCGGCTCCGGGACCCGACTTTCCAACCCCCGTCTCAGGACGGGGGTTTTTCGTTGGCGGGCAGTGGCGGGGATACGCACCGTCGGACGACCAGCAAAATCTCCAGATTTTCTGCGCGGATTGCTGGCACATCTCCACCCATGGGGCACATTAGGGTCGGAAGGCTCGCGTTGCGCGGACGGCGCATTTCGTTCTCCGTCTGTGCGAGCTTGTATCACTGTGTCGCTGCGCCGTGTTGAACGAACGGCGCATAGAGGGAAGGAGAAAACTCCAGATGCGTTGTTTCATCTTGGGGTGCGGCGCTCTCGCCATCGCGGCGGGGTCTTCGCATGCCGCATTGTTCAGCTTTGCCTCCGACCGTAACCAGGACGGTCCCACGTTCTCGGCTCTCGCCGTGAACGCGATCAGTG
>JBEIUO010000352.1:0-3925 GCA_040374335.1 Phycisphaeraceae bacterium | reverse complement strand
GTGGGGTTGCCCGGAGGAGCGGCCGCGGGCCAGAGCCCAAACGGTGCAGTCACGCTCTTCCGTCTCCAGCGGGGCTGCTGGGTCGAGGTTCAAACGCTCTTCCCGCCACCCGGTCACGAGTTCCCCGACTTCGGAGGCCGTATCGCCATGCACGGCGGCGTTCTCGCGGTCTGCTCCGCGCAGATCTGGGATGTGTGGCCCGAAGCCCGCCCTGTCGTCGTCTACCGGGAACGCGACGGCCGTTGGGAGTTGCTCGATCAACTGCGTCCACCCGCCGACAGCTCGGCTTTCGGGTTCGGTCAGAACGTCGACGTCTGGCAGAATGAAATCGTCGTCTCCGAATGCCGCGCCCCTCGTGACGGCAAAGCCCGCGTCGGCCGAGTGCGCGCGTTCCACATCGACGGGAATACCGTGAACTGGCAGCACGCGATCGACCCCCCGGACATTGCCGCCGAGATGCGTTTCGGCTTTAGCGTCTCCCTGCGCGGCAACCGACTCGCGGTAGGAGCGCCCTGGCGCCCTTCCGACAAAGGCTCAGGCCCGGGCAAGGTCTACCTCTTCACCAAGGGCCAAGACGGCCAGTGGACGTTCGACCGTCCTCTCGAAGTGCCCGGGAACCCCACCATCGGCAGCCTCGGGGCATGGGTCGACGTGGGTGACGATGTCGTCGCCGCATCCTCCATCGACTCAACCTTCAAGGGACATCAGCAGCACGGCCTGCTGTTGATGTTCCCCCTCAACCCAGATTCACCACCCCAAGTCGTCGCTCCCCAGCAGACGCTGACCCCGTTCGCTCACTTCGGCGCGATGCCGGTCTGGCTCGGAGACGGCTTTGCCGCCTCCGCCGACCAGGACAGCCGGTACATGTCCAGCCTGGGCTCGGTATGGATCTTCCCCTACCCCCCCAACCGCGCCCGCCACCCCGCCAACCCCTCGTGCGCCGTCATGTCGTACCGCAGCGGCGTCACCGTGATGCTCCCCGCCATCAGCTCCTGCACGTCCGACCCCGCGTCCGTTCCCTTGAAGTCCAGCCCGTGCCCCGCCGCCCAGTAGTACGTCCCACCCGTCGGTGCCGCCCGCTTCTCGTACTTGTCCACCAACCCGTGCACGTTCATCGGGCACACCTTCACCCGCGGCATCGGCGGCTCCGCCCCCGTCCCATTCTCCTCGCACAGCGGGATGTTGATGCTCAGGCACTCGTGCGCCTTCGGTAGGCCCCCCGCGATCACCATGTCGATCACCCGGCGCGCCCACTTCGCCCCCACGTCAAACCGCGACCGTCCCCGCCCCCGCTGCATGCTCACCGCGATCGACGGCACCCCCAGGAACGCCGCCTCGATCGCCGCCGCCACCGTGCCCGAGTACAGCACGTTGATCCCGCAGTTCGCCCCGTCGTTCATCCCCGAAACCACCAGGTCCGGCCTCGAGCCCACCCCAAACCGCTCGGGCCACAGGTTGCAGATCGCCAGCTTCACGCAGTCCGCCGGCCGCCCGTCCACCGACACCCCCTCCATCCGCCCCTCCCCCGTTAACTCCACCGACTGCCGCTCCACCATCAGCGGCACGTGAAACGTCACCCCATGGCTCGTCGCCGACTGCACTGTCAGGGGCGCAATCGGGTACACCATCCCCCCCAGGGGGCCCCCATGGAACCCTTCCCGGTCGATCAACGCCTCGTACATTGCCAGAATGCCCGGTGCCCGAATCCCGTCGTCGTTGGTGAGGAGTACGTTCATGGTGTGATTGGGAAGATAGCACCCCCAACACCGCCCGTCCTTGAAACAGCACCCCGGAAACGGTACATTCATCCCATGGCTTCACTCATCGTCGCGTCCGGGGCTCAGCAAGGCATGTACCTCCCCCTCGGGAAGGGCAAAATCGTCATCGGCCGCGCCGAGAACCTGCCCATGCAGGTCGTCGATGAGAAGGCCTCCCGCAAGCACATCCAGATCCGCTTCGAGGACTCCGACAGCACCTTCCGCGTCGTCGACATGGGCTCCAGCAACGGCACCATCGTCGCCGGCAAGAAGATCACCGAAGAAGCCATCCTCCGCGACGGTGACGAGATCGAAGTCGGCACCACCAAGCTCCTCTTCACCACCACCGACCCCAAGGATAAGCCCAACGCCCTCGAAGTCCTGAAGACCGTCGGCCAGCGCGGCCGCAGCACGCTCATGCGGTGAGAAGAAGGCCATAGGCCATAGGCCTTAGGCCATAAATGCAATTTGACGCCGATGACGCGAGCCGCCGTCAGTTGCAGGCCGCGCCCTGTCTGCTACGGCCTAAGGCCTATCCAAGAACTTCTTCGCCCACACCTCAAGACTCAGCACCGTCCACATCGCCTCCGTGAACCGCCAGTCGCCCGCACGCACCCGCTCGTGCCACTTCACGATCGGCTCCGTCCGCAGCCACCCTCGACGCGACATCGACGGAATGATGTCCTCCCGCAGATACGCCTCGAACTCCGGCCGCCGGAAATAGTCCATCAACGGCAGCCCGAACCCCTCCTTCGGCCGATACGCGAACCGCTCCCCAAACCGCCCGCTCGCCATCCGCTTGAGCGCGACCTTCGTCCCCCGCTCCACCGCGTTCCGCCGCAGCAGCCGCGCGTCGACCAGCGACTCCCGGGGGAGCGTTCTCGACAACTCCACCAGCCCCCGGTCCAGCATCGGCACACGGTTCTCCACCGAGTGCGCCATCATCATCTTGTCCTGCCTGATCAGCAGTTCCACCATGAACGTCTGGGACTCATACTTCAGACAGTTCGCGATCGTGTCCGACTTCCCCTCCCGGAAGATCGCCAGCCGCGGCTCCAGCGTCCGTTCAAGGTCCGCTTCCGGCCTTAGCTCCTTGAGCTGCGACCACCGCATCGACGCCGAGTAGTTCACAAACCACTGCTCAAACGACAACCCTCCCGGCAGGTCGTAGTTCCTCACCAGCTTCGGTCCGAGCTTCGGCACGTGCCGCAACAGCTCCATCGCCGGCAGCACACGCTCACGCGTCGCGCCGAAGAAGAACCGCGGGTACCCACCGTACACCTCGTCCGCGCCGTCACCGCTCAGCAGCACCGTCACGTGCTTCTTCGCTTCCTCCGCCAGCAGAAACAGCCCGACGCCGTTCGCCAGGTTCAGCGGGTAATCCATGTGCCAAGTCGCACGCCCCAGGTTCTCGAAGAAGTACTCGTACGTCAGCGGGAACATGTGGCACTTCGTCAGTGTCTTCTCCGCCGCTTCCCGGATCCACTTCTCCTCGCTCACGTGCGCCTCGGAGAAGGTAATCGAGAAGCTCTCCAGGTTCGCGCCAAACTTGTCGCGTGCCATCGCCGTCACGAGCGACGAATCGATGCCACCCGACAGCTGACACCCCAGCTTCACGTCGCTGATCAGTTGGCTCTTCACCGAGGCCTCGAGTGCGCCGTTGATCCGCTCCGTGACTGCCGCGACGTCCCCTCGCTGCGCCTCCGCGTCCGGGATCTCCCAGTACCGCAGCACTTTGAACCCCGAGCTGTTCGCCACCATCCGATACCCGGGCCTCAGTTGGTAGATGCCCTTGAACGGCGTCCGCTCTCCCGCCGTGTACCGGAACAGCAACTGCTCGTCCAGCGCGTCCTGGTCCAGCTCCCGCGCCACGCCCGGCCATTCCAAGAGCGACTTGATCTCCGACGCCCACAGCAGCGTCCGACCCACAACCGTGTAATACAGCGGCTTGATCCCCACGTGATCCCGGGCGATGTGCAACTCCCGCCGCGCCAGGTCCACGATCGCGAGCCCGAACATCCCGTTCAGCCTCGACAGCATCCCGTCGATGCCGTGCTCCATGTACAGGTACAGCAGCCGCTCCGTGTCCGAATGCCCGCGGAACCGATACCCCTTGCCCTCCAACTCCGCGTCATAGCCGAACGCGTTGTACACCTCGCCGTTGAACG
>JBEIUO010000119.1:0-6784 GCA_040374335.1 Phycisphaeraceae bacterium | reverse complement strand
GGGGGGGCGCGTCCCCCCCCCCCCCCGCCGCCGTTTTCATGCGTACCACTTCTCCAGCACCGCGCTCCAATCCTCCAGCCCCTTCACGCGGATCATCTCCACCCGCACCTCTTCCCCGCGCGGGTGATGCTCCGCGAACCGGATCCCGAACTTGCGGATCAGCTTCCCGGCCTGCTCCTCCCCCTTGCGCATGTCGCGGCACACCGCCATCAGCAGCTTGAAGTGTTCCTCAAGCACCGCCTTCTGCTCGGGAATCGTCGGCGGCTTGGGCTGTTCGCCCCGCAGCATCGCGCGCGCCTGGTGGAAGATCCACGGGTTGCCGATGCACCCGCGCGCCACGCTCACCGCGCTCACGCTGGTGTACTCCAGCATCGCGAAGATGTCCGCCGCGCTCCAGATGTCCCCGCTCCCGAAGATCACCATCCGCGGGTGCCTCGACACGATGTCGCGCAGGATGTCCCAGCGGCTGGGGCCGATGTACTTCTGCTCCACCGTCCGCCCGTGCACCGTCGCCCATGCGTAGCCCAGGTCGGTCGTCGCGCTCAGGATCCGTTCGAAGTTGGCCGCCATCTCGGGCATGTCGTCGAACGAGCGGCGCAGCTTCACCGTGCACACCACGTTCGACGGCAGCGCATCGCGCACCGCCTTCAGGATCGCGATCGCGCCCTCGGGCTCCGCGAGCCAGTGGCCGCCGCGGGCCTTCTTCTCGATCTTCTTGACCGGGCACGCGAGGTTCACGTCGATCACCTCGAACGTCGTTTGCTCCGGCACGTGCTCCACGCGCGCGGGGAGCGTGCCCGAGGTCTCGCCGCTTCGGACGTCCGACTCCGGCGGCCAGAAGCCCACCTGCTGGCCGCCCGGCAGCCGCAGGTGCTGACGGGCCGAGAGGTGCGTCGAGGGCAGAACCCCCTGCACCTCGTACGCCATCAGCCGGTACTCCTTGTCCGTGCGCTTGCCCTGCTCGATCATCTTGACCGCCGACGCCGCCATCTCGCGCGGGTCGCTGCCCATGATCTGGCCCGCGAGCGGGTGGTCCTCTTCGCCCCCGGGGACGTTGTCGTGAAGCTCGCCCAGGTCGGCCTTCACGAACCCGCGGCCGCCCGCGAGCAACGTCCGGTCCAGAAGGGCCTCGGTCACGCAGAACGGGCACCCGTGCCGACGCGCGATGATCCGCATCGCCGCGTCCGAGTAGCCCGCCAGTCCCGCCTGAAAGAAGGGCGCATCGAACGCCGGCACCAGCGACCGCACCCGCGTGTCGATCGGGCCCTCCGGGCGTTTGCCGAGCATCGCGGCATAGGCCGCGGGATCAAGGTGTTCCCGGCCGGGAGCGATCCCGGGACTCGGAGCCGTTGCATTGCCGCTGTCGCATGACATAGGTGCAAGCGTAGCGGCGATCAGCAGCCCTGATCCCAGCGCGAGAAGAAGTAGATGATGTCGTCGCCGTCGGTGCCGCCGTCGCCGGTCACGTCGGCCTCGCTGCGGTCCCAGTCCTCGAAGTACGTGATCACGTCGTCGCTGTCGACCCCGCCGTCGAGGTTCCAGTCGGCGAGCGAGTTGGAGTAGACCGTGACGCTCTCGATCACGTTGCCAACGAGCCTCAGCACGGTGTACGCGTACGGCTGGTCGAGGGAGATGGGCGGGACGGTGACGACATCGAAGTCGCCGGTCATCGCATCGAACGCGCCAGCGCCGGTGATGAGCGCGATGTACTCGCCGCAGCCCTCCGGAGCCGTCGGAGGAGGCAGGACCACGAGCGCGCCGTCGAGTGTCGCCGCGGGGCCGACGGAGTTGAGCGCGGTGATCGGGGGCTGGACGAAGCTGGGCGCGAGTTCGAGGATGGCGGACGGTTCGCACACAAACCCGGTGCTGAAGCTGATCCGCGAGTCACCCGCAACGCGTACGCGCCCGGTGATGACGGTGGGGTTCGAGGCGCCCGCCCGCACGACGACCGCCGGGTCCTTCGCGTCCACGAGCAACTCGCCGTCGATGCGGCGCAGGTTGCCGTACAGCGTCGGGCTCGAGCCGGTGCCGTTCATGCGGAGCGTGGTGCCCGCGTCGAGCACGAGCACGGGAGACTGCGCGCTCCACTCGATGCTCCCCGTTTCGCTGGTTTCCCACAGACCGCCGCTGAGCACGCCCTCCGGCGAAAGGTTGCCCGGCGGGGGCGAGATCAGGAGTGGGCACGCCGCGCTCACGCGGGCGGTGCTGAGGAAGAGTGCATCGATCGAGCAGGTGGCGGCGCCGGAGCACTCGAGTGCGCCGGAGATCACGAAGGCCTCGCCGTCGATCTGGCTCGCGAGCACGGAGCCGCCGTTGACCAGACGCAGCACGCCGGTGTCGGGGACCCGCAGCAACCCTTGCGGGCGCGTGATGCGGAAGACCTGGTCATCGACCTCGACGTGCCGAAGACCTCGAGCACCCGCGAGAGCGTGGGTTGGCCTTCCGGGACAACGCGCATCGTGACGCCCTCGGGCACCAGCGCGAGGCCCGCGCCCTCCAGCGAACCGGCCCGCCAGTCGACGGCCGACGCGAACGTGAGGTCCCCGTTCCCTGTGATGGTGCTGTTCAGCTGCACGCCGGCGCTGAACGTGCTGGGGCCGTTGATCTGCGTCGGCGCATCGAACACGACCAGCGCGCCCGCGTTCATGCCGTTGCACGCCGAGGGCGTGGTGATGCGGCAGGACGCCGAACCCGCCGGGACCACGACGTCGTCCGCACCGGTCGGGACGCGCAGCGCGTCCCAGTTCAGCGGGTCGCTCCAGAGCCCGGAGCCTGCTGCGTTCGTGAACGTCAGCGTGTCGGCGCGGGCGACAGCGCCGGCCCCGACCAGCAGGATGGCGATCAACAGATACGGTCGCATGGCGACTCCTTCCGGCCGTTTGGCGGGCCCCTTCCGAGTGGTTGATTGTCTCACTGGTGGGGAGGCGAAGTCCAGTGAAATCGCGGGCGATCCCGGCCGGTTCGCGGGGTTTGTGGACCGATATCGGTGCTTCTCAGTCGCCACCTCCCCCGCAGCCCCCTCCGCCGCACCCGCTCCCGCACCCACTCCCGCACCCACTTCCGCCATCGCCGTCGCTGCCGCAGCCGGAGTGGGTTGCGCACCCCGAGCACCCCGAGCCTCCGGAGCCGTCGCGTGGGGATGGGCCGTGCTTGACGCGTTGGTAGATCCCCACCACGATCGCGAGCAGGATGAACGCGCCTGCCGCCACGATGGACGGGGTTGACACGAACCCGTTTGTCCGACTGACGCATCCGGCGATGGTGATTGCCGCGACGGCGAGCGCGCCGACCATCGCGATTCGGGCGGTGGTTCGCTTGGGGATGACCCAGTGGTCCAGGGTGTTCACGCGGCGGGCGTGGGCGTCGTGGTCGAAGCGGTCGCGTGGGCCGGGCCAGATGTCGGCGGGCGGGGCTTCGCCGAACTCGACCTCGTAGGACCGGAGGGTGCGTTCGTAGCAGGACTCGAAGCGGGAGCTCTCGGACTCGCCGCCACGGGTGGGGTCGTGGTGGAGGGGGCGGTTGAGGATCGACCGGCAGAGGGTGTCCCAGTACGAGCGGGTGTACGCGAGGTGGAGGTGCCAGGCCTGGTCGACGTGATCGGACGGGGTGACGACGTGGCCGGCGACGGAGGCGAGGTAGAGGAAGCGTTGGTATTCGGAGAAGACTCGTTGGGCGAAGTTTGGCGACCAGCCGTTCTCGCGGGCGAGGCGTGCGGTGAAGGGGAGGACGGGGTTGCCGTCGTCGACCCGGAACTCGCGCAGACGCTCCCACAGCTCTGGATTCCGCATTCACATTCTCCTTCCCGCCCGATTGCGGGGTGTTTCACTCGTTCTGTTCGCCGGAGTATACGAACGAGCGGGCGGGGTGTTTCATGCGATTGGCGGGGGGATTGCGAAGACTTGGTGAAGCGGGGAGCGGGGGATCGGTTACCATCCACGCATGCTGAAAGCCGCCGCTGTTGTGATGCTCGCTGCCGGGTGCGTGTTCGGGCAGGTTGATGAGGGACGCCTGATGGATGGGCTGCGGGCGCTGCCCGCTCCGCGATCGGCCCTTGGTCCGGACGAGCACCGCGCGAACCTCGCGGCGACGGAGGAGCTCATCCTCGCCAAACTGAAGGAACTCGGGTACGAGGTGCGCGAGGAGGCGATCAAGTGGCCGATCCAGGAGCGCAAGTGGCGCACGCCGGGGACCGAGGCGAAGCCGGCGGAGGAGCAGAAGCCCGACGCCGAGCCGGTTGTGCTCGAGACGCGGAACCTGGTGGTCGACATCACCGGGAGCACGCACCCGACGGAGGTGCTGCTCGTTGGCGCGCACTTTGACAGCTTTGAGGGTTCGGGCGGCGCGGATGACAATGGGACGGGGACGGCGGCGCTGCTCGAACTCGCGCGGACGCTGAAGGACAGTGCGCCGGAGCGGACGATTCGGTTGGTGTTCTTCACGCTGGAGGAGAACGGGTTGATCGGATCGCGGCACCACCTTGCGCTGTGGAAGAGCAAGCACGCGGCCGAGGAGAAGATGGTGGGGATGATCAGCCTGGAGATGCTCGGGTACTACACCGATGCCGAGGGGTCGCAGAAGTCACCGATCCCGGCGATCAAGGGGGTCTTTGAGCCGCCGACGGTGGGGAACTTCATCGCGGTGACGGGGATCAAGAAGCACCAGGCGTTCAGCGGGAAGTTGGGGCGGGTGATGGGCGAGGCGCAGGACAAGGTGCCGGTGATGATGGCGGACATCTTCCCGATCGCGCCGCCGGATCTGTTGCGGAGCGATCATGCGCCGTTTCTGCTTGAGGGCGTACCGGCGGTGATGATCACGGACACGGCGAACTTCAGGAACGGGAACTACCACAAGGCTTCGGACACGGTGGAGACGATCGATGCGGCGCGGTTCGGCGCGGTGGTGGTTGCGCTGGACAAGGCGATCCGCGAGTTGTCGAAGCACGAGTAGTTACTTGTTGCCGGCGAGGCGACGGACGGTCATGTCGAACCCGCGCACCATGGCGGAGTGGATGCCGTAGCAGACTGCCGCGTAGATGAGCGCGGTGAGGATCGACCCGATGACGAAGGCGGAGCGGGCGGGGGCGAGACCGCTTTGGTTGATGGAGTCCTTGAAGGACTCTTCGGGTTGAACGATGGCGGCGACGGCGGAGGCGGGGCTGAGCGACGCGAGGCCCGGGCCGATGATCGGGATGCCGCTCATCATGTTCCACGAGCACAGACCCACGATGCCGGTCGCGACGCCGACGACACCGACGGTGGCGACGACCGAGCCAAGGGTGCCGCGGCTCTTGAGGGACCAGTGCAGCCCGACCATGACGCAGTACGCGATGAAGGGGATGATGATGAAGGGCGCGGCGATCGCACCCTCGGGGAGCACGATCGGGCCGGAGGAACCGGCGGCGTTGGTGATTTGGGTTGCGGCGGCGGGGCCGAAGAGCGAGTAGATCGAAGCGAAGGCGAGGGTGGCCATGGGGACGCAGATGAGGGGGAAGAGGTAGGCGATGAGGCCGCGGAGTTTGCCGGCGAGGTAGGCGGAGGCGGTGATGGGGGTGGTGAGGAGGAGATCGAGGGTGCCGTCTTCGCGTTCGCGGCTGATTGCGGTGGCGGACATGTTGATGGCGACGAGGGTGATGACGGCGAGTTCGGTCCAGACGGTGGCGCTGAGGATGAAGCGGTACTCCTGGAGGACGAGGGCACCGGTGGCGTAGAAGAAGACGATGGAGCCACCGGCGGCGATGCCGCTGATGATGAAGAGCCAGCGGAGGATGGTTTTGCCGATGGTGGCGTTGCGAGCGGCGGCTTCGCGCCAGGCGATGGGGTTTGACCAGACGGCGCGTGGGGGGCGGTGTTCGGCGCCGACGGCGCCGAAGCCGAAGAGGCGGCGGTACCAGGGGACGGCGCTGTCGCGGCCGAGGGTTTGGAGACCACCGGCGCGAACGGTGAGGGTGGAGGCGGCGATGAAGAAGATGCTGATGCCTGCGCTGCCGAAGCACCAGGCCTTGACGGGGGTTTCGAGGAACCAGCGGGCGAGACCGAGCTGGGAGCCGGTGGGTGCGCTGGTGTAGGTGGAGGGGTTGAGCAGGGCCTTGAGGGCGAGGAAGGGGTTGAGGGCGGTCATCCAGGTGACGCCGGCGCCGGTGGGGCCTGCGCCCTTGCCGCTGGAGGTGAGCCAGCCGTCAACGGCGATGGTGACGGCGAGGTAGCTGACGACGCAGACGTAGAAGACGAAGAACGCGCGTTTGCCGACGAGGCGGGAAACGGAGAGGGAGATGGCGATGGCACCGACGAGGAGGGCGGCACAACCGGCGACGGCGTAGCTGGCGAAGATGGCGGAGCCGGGGACGCCACCGAAGTACTGGGTGAGTGCGAAGAGGGGGAGGCTGGCGAAGAGGAGAGCGATCACGAAAAAGAGACGACCGAAGAGATTGCCGAGGACAATCTCACCGGGCGTGAGTGGGGTTGTGAGGAGGACTTCCCAGGTTCTGGGGCTGGCCTCCTGTGCGATTGCGCCGCCCATGAAGACGGGCGCGAGGATGCAGATGAGGGCGACCTGGAGGTAGGCGATGGAGGTGAAGCTGAGGGAGGCGGCCGAGGCGAGGCCGCGGTAATCGAGGCCACCACCGGGGTTGGTTTTGAGGATGAGCATCCAGAGGAGCACGATGATGAGGACGGCGAGGTAGGCGGCGCGGATGTAGAGGTGGCGAGTACGGCGGGAGCCGTTTTGGATGAGGCGGACGGCGATGGGGTTGGAAGGTCCGAGGCGGAGGAACCAGCGGAGGAGGAGT
>JBEIUO010000642.1:0-2457 GCA_040374335.1 Phycisphaeraceae bacterium | reverse complement strand
CGACGACGACGCGGCCGACGCGACGGCGCTCACCATTCTCGCGGCGGCGCTGCTCGAGCGCCTGCCGAGCGGGCCCTACGACGAGGTGCGCCGGTGCATCGTCGCGGCCTGCCAGAAGGATCCGCACAACGACCGCGCGCACGTGGTGGCGGGGCAGATGTACAAGCGCGTGGGCGACGAGCGGCGCACGCTCGCGCACTTCATCAAGGCGTACAAGATCAACCCGCGCAACGTCGACGCGGTGCGCGAGCTGCGCATCGCGGCGATGCGGCGGCGCGACGCGAGCCTCGACGCGGAGTCGGCGGGCTTCCTCGCGCGGCTCTTCGGGCTGAAGTAGACGCGACGAAGCCCTCACTCTCCCGCGATGACGGCGGAGCGTGAGGGCCTCGCGCGAGCGCTCAGCGCTCGGTCACTGGTTCATCGACTCGAGGAACTCGCGGTTCGTCTCGGTGCGCGTCACCTTGTCGAGGAGGAACTCCATCGAGTCGATGACGTTGAGCGGGTGCAGGAGCTGGCGGAGCAGCCACACGCGCTGGAGCACGAACTCGGGCAGGAGGAGCTCTTCCTTGCGCGTGGCCGACTTGTTGATGTCGAGGCAGGGGAAGATGCGCTTCTCCATGAGCTTCCGCTCAAGGTGGAGTTCGCTGTTTCCCGTACCTTTGAACTCTTCGAAGATGACCTCATCCATACGGCTGCCGGTGTCGATGAGCGCGGTGGCGATGATGGTCAACGAGCCGCCGTTCTCGATGTTGCGGGCCGAGCCGAAGAAGCGCTTGGGCTTGTGGAGGGCGTTGCTGTCGACGCCGCCGGAGAGGATCTTGCCGGAGGGTGGGACGACGGTGTTGTAGGCGCGGGCGAGGCGGGTGATGGAGTCGAGGAGGATGATGACGTCCTTCTTGTGCTCGACCATGCGGCGGGCCTTCTCGATGACCATCTCGGCGACCTGGACGTGGCGCTCGGGGGGTTCGTCGAAGGTGGAGGAGACGACCTCGGCGCCGCGGCAGGAGCGTTCCATGTCGGTGACCTCCTCGGGGCGCTCGTCGATGAGGAGGATGATGAGGTGGCAGTCGGCGTGGTTGCGGAGGATGGCGTTGGCCAGCTTCTGCATGAGGACGGTCTTGCCGGTGCGCGGCGGCGCGACGATGAGGCCGCGGGTGCCCTTGCCGATGGGGCAGACGAGGTCCACGACGCGGGTGCTGAGCTCGTCAGGCCCGGTTTCGAGGAGGAAGCGCTTCTGGGGGAAGAGCGGGGTGAGGTTCTCGAAGTGGGCCTTTTCCTTGGCGATGTCGGGATCGAGGGACGCGACCTTTTCGACGCGGAGGAGGGCATAGAACTTCTCCTTGTCCTTGGGGGGGCGGACCTGGCCCTCGACGTCGTCGCCGGTCTGGAGGTCAAAGCGGCGGATTTGGGAGGGGGAGACGTAGATGTCCTCCGGGCAGGGGAGGTAATTGAAGGCGGGGGAGCGGAGGAATCCGAAGCCCTCGGGCATGACCTCGAGGATGCCGCGGGTGTAGATGGTGCCGCCGGCCTTGAGGTTGCGTTGGACGACCTGGAAGATGATTTCCTGTCGCTTGAGGGTGCCGTAGTTCTCGATGCCGAACTCCCGCGCCACGTCGCTGAGCCCGAGGATGGGCATGGGCTGGAGCTCGTGGAGGTGGATGGTGCGTCCCTTGATGTCGAGGACGGGCTCGGGCGCCGGAGGGGCGGGGGTGTCCTCGTTGGGGTTTTCCATCGGCTCGCGCGGGCGCGGGACGGACTTGAGGACGAGGGGTTCCTCCTCGTCGGGCGCGGCGACGGGCGCATCTGCGAGGACGGGCTCGATGATGGCAGGGGCCGGGGCCGGGGCGGGGGCGGCGGGAGGCTGGGGCTTGGCGACGCCCGGACGGGTCTTGGGTTCGGGGACGCGAGCGAGCGCGGGCTCCGGGAGCGCGGGCGCGGGTGTGGGCTCTGGCTCGGGGGCGGGCGCGGCCTTGCTGCGTGTCGTGCGCGGCTTGCGCGGCGCTGAAGGATCTTTCGGGGGACGTGGCATGAATCGGAGGAAAAATGTGTGTCGTCGCCGGTGGACGTTCATCCCGGACGCGGCCCGCACGAGGAATCTTCGATGGAAAAGCCCGAGGATTTCCGCGGTGGGAGTGAACGGGAAGCCAGAAGCGTGCCGGGTAGGCCGACCTGTTGGCGACGTGCGAGAAGATGAAGAGGGCGTGCCTGCGTGCAAACGGATTTTTGGGTCGTGCACGCGGCCGTGGGGAGGATGGGCGGGCAACCTGTGGCTTCCACGAGGGTGGGTTGTGGGCAAGACTGAGGGGGTTGAACGCGCTGCGAAGCAAGATCGAGGCGGATGCGCGGCATCGCTTGGTGCTGCCGCCGTTGAGCAGTCCGAAGGACGAGCTGCCGCGGTATCGCCAGTACATGAAGGCGGAGTCGCTTCGCCTGCGCATGCATCACCGGGCGGGGTCG
>JBEIUO010000520.1:0-2981 GCA_040374335.1 Phycisphaeraceae bacterium | reverse complement strand
TGCGCGAAGGCGAACCACACGCCGCTGTCCGCCTGCGCCCCCATGATGGCGTCGAGCTTGAGCGAGCCGGCCGCGAGCACCACGCCGATCAACCCCAGGCCGAGCGGGATCTCGTAGGCCACGAGCTGGGCGCTCGAGCGCAGGCCGCCGAGGAAGCCGTACTTGTTGTTGCTCGCCCAGCCACCGAGGGTAACGCCGTAGACGCCGACCGCCGCGATCGAGAGGAGATAGATGATGCCGACGCTGACGTGGATGCCGGTGACGTGAACGGGGCCGCCTGGGATGACGCCGCCGCCGAAGAACGGGATGTCGGGGCAGTTAAAGGTGCCGCCCCACGGGATCACGATGAAGCCCATGAACGCGGGGATGACGACGACGGCGGGGGCGAGGGTGAAGAGGATCTTGTCGACGCGGTTGGGCGTGAAGTCCTCTTTCAGGATGAACTTGATGCCGTCGGCGAGGGGTTGGCCGAGGCCGATGCAGCCCTTGAGGAAGCTGAGGAAGGGAAGACCGAAGTCAAAGCCCACGCGGTTGGGGCCGATGCGGTCCTGGATGTAGGCGCTGATCTTTCGCTCGAAGTACACGAAGTAGGCCACGCAGCCCAGCATCGTGTGCATGAGCAGAAAGATGGTGGCGGCCGACACGAGCAACTGGGCGGTGAGCCAGGATGGGGGTGTCATGCGGTGGGTCGTCTTCGGAGGGTCTGGGAGGGGCGGGAACGCGCGGCCTTGCGCGACGGTCTTGGAAGGATAGGAGGAGCGGTAGGTCTTTGTGCAGGGACGGTACTCGGCGGGCGGAAAGGAATCAAGAGGCGTTTGTTCGGTAGATGAGAATCGGACTGGCGGGGGGGTAGGGGGGTATACTTGGCCCATGCTCCCCCGCTCGACGACCACGACCACGACTGAGACGACCACGGCCTAGGCCGCGGCGGGGAGCATTGCTCAAGCAGACCCTACGCCCGGCCCGATCAAGGCCGGGTTTTTCTTTTGGTGCCCATTTTCACGCGGAACGAGAACGCCATGCCCACGATTACGCTTCCCGACGGCAAGACCAAGTCCTTTGACAAACCCGTGACCGGCCTGGAGGTTGCCGCGTCGATCGGCGCGGGCCTCGCGAAGGCCGCGCTGGCGGTGGTGATCGACGGGGAGACCCGGGATTTGTCTTCGGTGATCGACCGGGACGTGAACCTGTCGATCGTGACGGCTCCGAAGGCGGGGCAGGCGACGGCGCCCGCGGCGTTGACGCTGATCCGGCACTCGGCGGCGCACGTGATGGCGGAGGCGATCCAGGACGTGATCGGCAAGGACGTGCAACTCGCGTACGGCCCGCCCACGGAGACGGGGTTCTTCTACGACATGTACATCCCCGAGGGGAAGAAGCTGTCGAGCGATCACTTTGATGCCATCAACAAGCGGATGGCGGAGATCGTGAAGGAGGATCGCAAGTTCACGCGGTACGAGGTGGCGTGCGAGGATGGACTTGCGAAGCTGACAGGCGAAGGGAACAAGTACAAGGTCGACAACGCTGAGCGTGCGCTCGGGCGTGCGTCGTCGGTGTATCACGGGCCGAAGGCGGCGGCGCACGATGCGTCGAAGCCGGCGTCGGCTGCGCCGTTGTCGTTTTACGCGACGGGCGAGCCGGGGAAGAACTGGGAGGACCTCTGCCGCGGGCCGCATGTGCCGAGCACGGGGCGGATCGGCGCGGCGTGCGTGATGAGTCTGGCGTCGGCGTACTGGCACGGGGACGAGAACAGCGATCGGCTGATCCGCGTGTACGGGACGGCGTTCTCGAGCCAGGCGGAGCTGGACGAGTTCCTGAAGCAGAAGGAAGAGGCGGCGAAGCGCGACCACCGCGTGATCGGCAAGGCGCTGCGTCTGTTCCACATCGACGAGACGGTGGGGCAGGGGCTGATTTTGTGGACGCCCAACGGCGCGATCGTGCGGAAGGAGCTTCAGAACTTCATCGGCGAGGAGCTGCGGAAGCAGGGGTACACGGAGGTGTTTACGCCGCACATCGGCGGGCTCGATCTGTACAAGACGAGCGGGCACTTCCCGTACTACAAGGACTCGCAGTTTGCGCCGATCATCGAGCGTGAGGCGCTCGAGGAGCTGAGCAAGAGCGGGTGCTCGTGCTCGGAGATGACCAACCGGATCGAGGGTGTGAGCGCGAGGTTGGCGGCGGGGATCAACGAGCGGACCCAGAAGGAGACCATCACGAAGGACCGCGTGATGGCGGACGAGAAGCTGATTCCCGGGTTCATGCTGAAGCCGATGAACTGCCCGCACCACGCGAAGATCTTCGCGAGTGCGCCGCACTCGTACCGCGACATGCCGGTGCGGCTCGCGGAGTTCGGCACGGTGTACCGGTGGGAGCAGTCGGGCGAACTGAACGGGATGACGCGCGTGCGCGGCTTCACGCAGGACGACGCGCACCTCTTCTGCACCGAGGATCAGGTGGCGGACGAGGTGCAGGGGTGTCTGAGCCTGGTGAAGGTGATCTTCAAGGTGCTCGGGATGAAGGACTACCGCGTGCGTGTGGGCCTGCGTGCGGCGGACAGCGCGAAGTACACGGGCACGAAGGAGAGCTGGGACAAGGCCGAGGCGGCGTGCATTGCCGCGGCGGAGTCGCTGGGCGTTTCGTTCAGCAAGGAGCCGGGCGAGGCCGCGTTCTACGGGCCGAAGATCGACTTCGTGGTGAAGGACGTGATCGGGCGTGAGTGGCAGCTCGGCACGGTGCAGATCGATTACAACATGGCGGTTCGGTTTGACCTGTCGTACATCGGGCCGGACAACAAGCAGCACCGGCCGGTGGTGATCCATCGCGCGCCGTTCGGGAGTATGGAGCGGTTCTGCGGCGTGCTGATCGAGCACTTCGCGGGTGCGTTCCCGACGTGGCTGTGCCCGGAGCAGGTGCGGGTGCTGCCGATCAGCGACAAGAGCGCGGAGTATGGGCGCACGGTGCTCGGCGCGCTCAAGGCCGCG
>JBEIUO010000026.1:0-10624 GCA_040374335.1 Phycisphaeraceae bacterium | reverse complement strand
CGATCGAGGGGGTTTCCTTCAGGAACCAGACGCGCTGGGCGAACAGGAAGTCCTTGTCGAGCAGCGCACCGACCGGGCAGAGGTCGATCACGTTGCTGGCCAACTCGTTGTCCAGAGCCACGCCCGGGAAGACGTCGATCTCTTCCTTATTGCCGCGGCCTTGCACCAAGAGCTCAGCGGTGCCGGAGACCTCCCGCGTGAAGCGCACGCAGCGCGTGCACATGATGCAGCGGTCGGAGTAGAGGTACACGTGCGGGCCAAGGTCCTTCTTCGGCTGCTTGACCTTCTGGTCCTCAAACCGGGAGACCCCGCGCCCGTAGGCGTAGGAATAGTCCTGCAGGAAGCACTCGCCGGACTGATCGCACACCGGGCAATCGAGCGGGTGGTTGATCAGTAGGAACTCCATCACGGCCTTCTGGTTCGCGACCGCCTTGGGGGAGTCTGCGTAGATCACCATGCCGTCGGAGGCCGGCGTCTGGCACGTGGGCATCAGCTTGCCGCCCATGAACGGCACGATCTGGCCCGTCTTGGGGTCCGGCGCATGGATCTCGGCCAGGCAGATGCGGCACGAGGCCACAATGCTCAGCCCGTCGTGGTAGCAGTACTGCGGGATCTCCACCCCGTTGTCGTTGGCGACCTGCAGAATCATCTGCCCGGGCTTGAACTCGCACTTGCGTCCATTGATCGTGATCGTCGGCATAGAGGAGCGATGGTAGGGTCTCCCAAACCCCTCCGGCGGCCTCTTCCGCAGTTCCAAAAGACAGAACGCCGGGCTTGTCGCCCGGCGTCCTGAACTTCACTCATCTTCGATCACTCAGCGGCGACGACGTCCAGCCGTGATCACCATCCCCAGACCCATCAGAGCCGCCGCACCCGGGGTGGGCACCTGAAAGCCACCCTCGTCAAGGGCCGTGCCCTACTGGAAGTACGCCTCGGTGATCCGGTTGGCATCAAAGCCGTTCGGGCAGGTGAACGTGAACAGCACCTCGTTCTTGATCAGGGGGAACCCCCCCGTGACCGCCGAGTTGCCCGTCGAGATGTTGTCGCCCGCCGACACGATCCCGTAGTTCATCCCATTCGGGTTCGTCGGCCCCTCCAGGTTCGCCCCGGGGAAGCGATCCCCAGGCCCGAAGATCCCGAAGCCCGCCGAGCTGATCCCGTGGTTCAAACCCGCAGCCGGCCCGGTCGTCACATCGTTCCGGTAGGCAAACTCGCCGCCCACGTTCCCGCCGCCGTCGGGCCCAAAGATCACCACCGAGCCGCCGCTCAGCACGCCGCTGACCGGGGTCAGGGCCACCGGGCCGCCGCTGATGTTAAAGAACACCGCCGTCAGGATCCGCGTCGGATCCATCACGTCATTCGTCGACGTATTGGTCAGCCGTACCGTCGGTTGGGTGCCGATCGCGGTAAACTCGGCCTTCGCGGCACGGTCACCAGAAATGCCGGCAATGATGCCCGCATTCGCGGAAAAGGCGCTGGCGGCAACCGCGAGCGCACACGCAGAAATCGTACGAATCATGTTGTCCTGTCCTTCCCTCTCTGAACTCTCTCAACCCCAGCGGACTCCAAACCCGTCGGGCTCTCGCTCTATCCATGCGCACGACAGGCTAAAAAAGGCCACGCCAAGCACCATTTTCAAGGTCTAATCAGGGTAAACCATGGGTAAACAACTGACGATCTGGCGCATGTGCGCCTCGTTCTCGATCCTCGCCCCCTTCAGCCTCTTCGGCACAGGCTGCACGGTCGGCTCGACGCCCGCGGAGGCTGGCGGCTCTGCCGCGGCATTCGCCGCCGCTTCGATGCGCATCCACCCGCTGACTCAGATTGATACCAAGGCGGTCAAGCCCGACGGCACCATCGACCCGGCGCCTCGAATCGTGGTTCACCTGGAGTTCAAGGACCGCTTCGGGGACACGGTCAAAGCGCTGGGGACGTTTCACGCCGAGCTCTTCCGGCCGGGAACCGGGTCCTTGCCGGGGATGGACCAACGCGTGATGGACTGGACGGAGCCGGCGTTCCTGGACGCGGCGAAGAACACAGGGCGGTTTGATCCGGCGACCCGCACGTACCGGGTGCAGCTCACGGGGCCCGAGTGGTTGCGGGCTTGGCAGGACGGCGGAAAGGACGGCCCGGCGGGGTGGTTGAAGCTGAAAGTCACGTACACGACGACGGATCCGGCTGGGGAGCCGCTGGTGCTGGAGGACTGGTTTCAGTTCCAACGATGACGCAATTGTGCGGACTTTGTTCGGATTGGCATTGATACCGTTGACCCCTCGCTTTCACCCGCTACTATTCCCTCCCTGCGCGGCACGTGCGCGCAGCCGGGGTACGACGCGGCGGGTGGAACATGCCACGTCGTCCCCACAATCTGCAGGTCTTTGGCCACCGTAGCTCAGTGGTAGAGCACTCCCTTGGTAAGGGAGAGGTCAAGGGTTCAAGTCCCTTTGGTGGCTCTTCTTCCCGGATCCCGGCAGTGCACGGGGTCTCGGAAAGCCGGGGCTTTGGCAATCCCGGGTTCGAAGCGTCCGCTGTGTGGAAGCTGGCTTGGTGGAGGCGCATTGGGAGCCCCGCCCCAAGTCTTCGAGAACGGGCTATCCCGCTCTGGTTAGTGAGGTTGGTTTATGGCTATTGGCACATTCAATCGTACGAAGCCCCACGTTAACGTCGGCACCATCGGTCACATCGACCATGGTAAGTCGACCCTTACCGCGGCCCTCTCCGCCCGCTCCGCGGCGTTGTTCGGCGGCAAGATCAAGAGCTACGCGGACATCACCAAGGGTGGCACCGTCCGCGACGCCAACAAGACGGTGACCATCGCCTCGTCTCACACCGAGTACGAGACCACCGCCCGCCACTACGCCCACGTCGACTGCCCGGGCCACGCCGATTTCATCAAGAACATGATCACCGGCGCCGCCCAGATGGACGGCGCGATCCTCGTCGTCTCTGCCGCCGACGGCCCCATGCCCCAGACCCGCGAGCACGTTCTGCTCGCCCGTCAGGTCGGTGTGCCTCACATCGTCGTCTTCCTCAACAAGGTCGACCTCGTCGATGACCCCGAACTCCTCGACCTCGTCGAGCTCGAAGTCCGCGACCTCCTCAAGAAGTACAACTTCCCCGGCGACACCACCCCCGTCGTCCGCGGCCAGAGCAAGCTCGCCCTCGAAAACCCCCACGACAACACGGCCTGCAAGCCGATCGATGACCTCTTCACCGCCATCGACACCTTCATTCCCGAGCCGGTTCGCGAAACGGACAAGCCCTTCCTCATGAGCGTCGAAGACGTCTTCTCCATCAAGGGCCGTGGTACCGTCGCCACCGGTCGTATCGAGCGTGTCGTCATGAAGGACGGCGACACCGCCGAAATCGTCGGCCTCCGCGCCGAGTACAAGACCACCGTCATCACCGGTGTCGAAATGTTCCAGAAGACCCTCGACCAGGGCATGGCCGGCGACAACGTCGGCGTCCTCCTCCGCGGCATCGAAAAGAACGACATCGAGCGCGGCCAGGTCATCTGCAAGCCCAAGTCCATCAACCCCCACACCAAGTTCAAGGCTCAGGTCTACGTCCTGACCAAGGAAGAGGGTGGTCGCCACACCCCGTTCTTCAGCAACTACCGTCCCCAGTTCTACTTCCGTACCACCGACGTCACCGGCTCGGTCAAGCTTCTCGGCGGCGCCGAGATGTGCATGCCCGGCGATAACGTCGAAATGGAAGTCGACCTCATGGACAAGCCCGTCGCCATGGAGAAGGGTCTCCGCTTCGCCGTCCGCGAAGGCGGCCGTACCATCGGCTCCGGCGCCGTCACCGAGATCATCGCCTAACTTCCGGCGACTCGGTCCCGTTTGATTCTCCCCGCCCGGGTCGACAGACTCGGGCGGTGGTTTCAGGTTCGTACGATTCCGGTTCGGGGTCTTCTGTTCGTCCCCCGTTCCACGCACCGTTCTCGCGGCACCGGATACCCGGCTCCCCCGCGTGCTTCGGTCCGAGCTCAGAACGCTCCGGCCACCCTACGTGGCCCGCGAGTCGAAAGGTGGTTGTTCCGATGGCAAAGAAGAAATCCATGGCTCGCGAGTTCGTCTGGTTGCAGTGCACCGAGTGCGGCGACCTCAACTACCGCAGCAGCGTCAACACCAAGGGCGGTCTCCCCGAAGGCCTCAAGGAAGGCCTCAGCAAGTACAGCCCCCGCCTCCGCAAGCACACCATCCACAAGATCAAGCGCAAGTAAGCACCAGGCCATAGGCCTTAGGCCATGGGCCATAGCGAAGTGTGTCTTCACTACGGCCTAAGGCCTAAGGCCTATGGCCTTCCTCTACGCCGGTAGCTCAACTGGTAGAGCAGCGGATTCCAAATCCGCAGGTTGCGGGTTCAAGTCCCTCCCGGCGTGTTCCACATGACTGCGACCAACACATCACCGGCCCCCTCCCCTTCCGCCGCCTCGAAGTCCTCGGCTTCGACCGGCCTGGGTATCTACCGGTACGGCCAGGGCTATTGGGTCCGCACCCTCACCGCTATCTTCGTCGGGGTCCTCCTCTTCGCCGGCGCCGGCTGGGCTTGGAACCAGCTCGAGGCCCTCAGCCTCCCCAAGGCCACCTGGAACCTCAAGTTCGAAGGTGCCACCGGCACCCCTGCCGCCGGCCAGACCATCACCTTCTTCAACGACACCGTCCAGCCCCCCCTCGAACTCGGCACCAGCTCCGCCGTCTCCGCCAGCTCCGGCGAACTCGTCGTCAAGCAGGTCGTCATGAACACCGCCCCCGGTGAAGACCGCAGCTACCTCATCAGCGAGGCCACCCGCATCCAGTCCGCCGATGGCTCCTTCAGCGCCATCGTCACCGACCGCCTCGGCATCGAGCTCTTCAACAAGGTCTACCTCCAGGCCGGTACCGCCGCCATCATCCTTCTCGCCGGTGCCATGACCATCTACTGGGCCGTCGCCGTCCGCCCTTCCACCGTCGACTTCCTTGTCGATACCGACGGCGAAATGAAGAAGGTCAACTGGACCACCCGCAAGAACATCATCGACTCCACCTGGGTCGTCGTCGGTGCTACCTTCCTCATCGCCGCCGTCCTCTGGGTCTTCGACGTCCTCCTCTCCAAGTTCATGATCATCATCAAAGTCCTCGAGTCCTGATCGCCCCCCCGGTTGGCCCCAACCCGCCCACCGGGATACGGTTCTCTCGCAGGCGACCCCCCCTCTCCCGCGAGAAGTCCGCTCGAATCTCTCGAGCAGGGAGGTCGGGAGGGTGGAGCGAGTCGGCTGTGCCCCGAGGCACCCGCCGATCTCCCGGTTTCGTTCTGACCCCTGGCTTTCCCGCCGCGACCGTCTCACGACGGAACCCGCGGCGAACACTGTCCCTTGGATCCGATTGCACGCGAGGTGAAGCATGGCCGACAACAAGACCGAAGTGCTCGACGGGCGCCCCAATGAACGCGCCGACCTCCTCAAGGCCGACGAGCAGATCCGTCAGGACGGCATGAACTGGTTCGTCCTCCGCGTCGCCTCCAACAAGGAACGCTCCGTCCGCGAGACCCTCCTCCGCAAGGTCCAGATCGAGGGCATGGTCCACCTCGTCGGCCGCATCCTCGTCCCCACCGAAAAGACCAAGACCGTCAAGGCCGGCAAGCAACGCATCACCGAGACCATGCTCTACCCGGGCTACGTCTTCGTCGAGATGCGCCTCGAGCCCGACGGCCGCATCCCCCAGGACGTCTTCTTCCTCATCAAGGAAACGACCGGCGTCGGCGACTTCGTCGGTACCGCCGGCCGCCCCACCGCGATGAAGGACCACGAGATCGAGAAGATGCTCAAGGACTCCCGCAAGCCCGAGGACGAGCCCTCGGTCAAGCTGGTCTTCAGCAAGGGCGAGCACGTCGTCATCAAGGAAGGCCCCTTCCAGAGCTACGAGGGCACCGTCGACGAAGTCCTCCCCGACAAGGGCCTCGTCCGCGTCCTCGTCACCATCTTCGGTCGCCAGGCCCCCATCGAAATCGAAGAATGGCAGATCGGCAAGGCCGAGACGGCCTGAACGCCAGTCTCTGACCGCCCCGCTCCCCATCGCCCCCCAGCACTGGTGCTCCCGCGCGTGTCAGCCGCCGCTCAGGCGGATATCCTCCGCGCATGAACACCCGCCTCCTCCTCGCCTGCGGTCTCGCCGCGTCCATCCTCGCCGCCGGTTGCTCCAGCTCCGGCTCCGCGCCCTCGGGTAACCAGACCACGCCCGCCGGCCCCGTTTCCGCCGACGACGCCCAGTTCCTCGACGCCTACGCCCGCACCTACCGCTACACCCTCGGCCGCCCGCGCGGGTTCCGTCCCACCCCCGACGGCAAGAAGGTTCTCTTCCTACGCAGCGGCCCGCGCTCCTTCGTCCAGGACCTCTACGAGTTCGATGTCGCCTCCGGCGCCGAACGCGTCCTCCTCACCGCCGAACAGATCCTCGGCGGCGGTAACGAGAACCTCAGCCCCGAGGAAAAGGCCCGCCGCGAACGCATGCGCATGACCAGCAAGGGCATCGCCGCGTTCGACCTCTCCGACGAC
This sequence comes from Phycisphaeraceae bacterium, assembly GCA_040374335.1. Taxonomy (GTDB): domain Bacteria; phylum Planctomycetota; class Phycisphaerae; order Phycisphaerales; family UBA1924; genus JBEIUO01. The sequence goes on along the minus strand of JBEIUO010000026.1, from coordinate 4,086 downwards.
GGCTCCAAGATCCTCGCGCCACTCTCCGGTCGCCTCTTCATCGTCGACCGCGAGACCAAGTCCTCCCGTGAAGTCAGGCCCACCCTCCGCCAGGACTTCCCCCTCGACCCCCAGTTCTCCCCCGATGGCACCAAGATCGCCTGCGTCCGCGCCGGCGACGTCATCGTCCACGAACTCGCCACCGGCGCGGAGAAGCAAGTCACTCCCGGTGCCAGCGGCACCATCAGCTTCGGCGAAGCCGAGTTCGTCGCCCAGGAAGAAATGAGCCGCTTCCACGGCTACTGGTGGAGCCCCGACGGCAGCCGCATCTGCTACCAGGGCACCGACACCACCGGCATCCTTCAGTACCACATCGCCGACGCCGTGAATCCCGAAAAGGACCCCGAGACCTGGCCCTACCCCAAGTGCGGCACCACCAACGCCCGCGTCTGGCTCGAGATCGCATCCCTCGACGGCGGCAGCCCCGTCCGCGTGCAGTGGGACTCCGCCAAGTACCCCTACCTCGCCAACGTCGTCTGGACCAAGAACGCCCCCCTCACCATCCTCGTCCAGAACCGCGAACAGACCGAGCAACTCCTCCTCGCCGTCGCCGACGACGGCTCCACCTCTACCCTCCTCCGCGAAAACGACGCCGCCTGGCTCAACATCATGGAGAAGTGCCCGAAGTGGACCGCCGACGGCAAGCACTTCGTCTGGCTCACCGAGTCCTCCGGCGAATGGACCGTCGAACTCCGCCGACGCGACGGCTCCCTCGTCGGCCCCCTCACCTCCCCGGGCTCCGGCGTCCAGAACATCCTCCACCTCGACTCCCTTGAGGGCTTCGTCTACGTCCAGGCCTCCACCGACGCCACCCAGTCCCACCTCTGGAAAGTCCCCCTCTTCGCCGGCGTCGGCACCGCCTCCAAGCTCACCGCCGACCGCGGCATCCACGGCGGCGATTTCGCCCCCGGCACCGGCATCTGGGTCCACTCCTTCAACACCCTCGACGGCAAGATCGGCTGGAACGTGCGTCGCGCCGACGGTGGCTCCGTCGGCTCGGTCATCTCCGTCGCCGAACCGCCCCCCTTCGCGCCCAACATGGAACTCACGCAGACCGGCGGAAACCCCGTGTGCCACGCCGCGATCTTCCGCCCTCGCAACTTCGACCGCAGCCGCACCTACCCCGTGATCCTGAGCGTCTACGCCGGCCCCGGCGTGCAGACCGTCAAGGCCACCGGCGTCGCGTTCCACCTCCAGCAGTGGATGGCCGACCACGGCTACATCGTGGTGACCATCGACGGTCGCGGCACACCCGGTCGCGGCCGCGCCTGGGAACGCGCGTGGAAGGAAACCGACCCGACCAAGCGTGGCAACCTGATCGACGTCGCGCTCAACGACCAGGTCGCGGGGCTCAAAGCCCTGGGCGATCGCTACCGGGAGATGGACCTGACCCGCGTGGGCGTGACGGGCTGGTCGTTCGGCGGGTACTTCAGCGCGATGGCCGTCATGCGCCGGCCCGACATCTTCGACGCGGGCATCGCGGGCGCGCCCGTCTGCGACTTCGCCGACTACGACACGCACTACACCGAGCGCTACCTCGGACTCCCCAGCGCGAACCCCGAGGGGTACGCCGCCAGCAACGTCCTCACCTACTGCAAGGACCTCGAGAAGCCCCTGCTCATCATCCACGGCACATCCGACGACAACGTGTACTTCCAGCACAGCCTTAAGATGACCGAGGCTCTGTTCAAGAGCGGGCGCGAGTTCGAGTTCCTCCCCCTCGCCGGGTTCACGCACATGGTGCCCGACCCGGTGGTCACGTCCAACCTTCAGATGCGGATGATGAACTTCTTCGATCGCAACCTGAAGTGAACCAAGATGTGAATGCGGGCGACAGGACTTGAACCTGCAAAGCCTTGCGGCCACGGGAACCTAAATCCCGCGCGTCTGCCAGTTTCGCCACGCCCGCGGACATGCGATGGTAGTGGTGAGGCGGCCCCCGAGTTTCCTGCCGGAATGGCATGACAGGACCGAGCCGAGGCGGATCGTGACCGGGTTCGGCGGTCGGACGGGTGGCCCGCACGAGGCGGCAAGGGCCCTTCCAGTTGGTTTCGCGGGGTTATGGGCGCAAGTTTCCCACCGAATGTGAAGATCCAGTTTTCGGCATGCGGATCGCTGCCGATAGGTCAGAGATCGGACCCCAGATCGCCCTGCGTGGGCGGTACGGGCCGGGCGTGCGGGGTTTGGAAGGAACCTGCGCAGGTCCGGGAAGCTCGCCCCCTATCGTCCGAGAAAGGGCGCTGATTCGCGAACCTCCGTTGGGGGGTTTGGCGAAGAAGGGTTAGAACAAACGGCCCCCCTGTGGGAAAGCCGTTGGAGATGAGCCATGTTTGAACGCTTCACCGACCGTGCCCGCAAAGTGATGACCCTCGCAAACCAGGAGGCCCAGCGCCTGAACCACGAGTACATCGGAACCGAGCACATCCTGCTCGGTCTGGTGAAGGAAGGGTCCGGCGTCGGCGCGAACGTCCTCAAGAACCTCGAGGTCGACCTCCGCAAGGTCCGCCTTGAAGTCGAGAAGCTCGTCAAGGCCGGCCCCGAGATGGTCACCATGGGCAAGCTCCCGCAGACCCCCCGGGCCAAGAAGGTCATCGAGTACGCCATCGAAGAGGCCCGCAACCTCAACCACAACTACGTCGGCACCGAGCACCTCCTCCTCGGCCTCCTCCGCGAGCACGACGGCGTCGCCGCCCAGGTCCTCATGAACCTCGGCCTCAAGCTCGAGGAAGTCCGCGAAGAGGTCCTCAACCTCCTCGGCGCCGGCAACGAACAGGGCGAAGGCCCCTCCAGCGCCAGCCCCGGCGGCACCGGCGACCTCGCCTCCTCCGGCCCCCAGAGCGGCGCGTCCGCCCCGGGTGCCAAGGGCAAGAGCAAGACCCCCGCGCTCGACAGCTTCGGCCGCGACCTCACCGAACTCGCCCGCGAGAACAACCTCGATCCGGTCATCGGCCGCACCACCGAGATCGAACGCGTCGTCCAGGTCCTCTGCCGCCGCACCAAGAACAACCCCGTCCTCCTCGGTGAGGCCGGCGTTGGCAAGACCGCCATCGTCGAAGGCCTCGCTCAGCGCATCATCAGCGGCGAAGTCCCCGAGATCCTCCACGACCGCCGCATCGTCGTCCTCGACCTCGCCATGATGGTCGCGGGCACGAAGTACCGCGGGCAGTTCGAGGAACGCATCAAGGCCGTCATGAACGAAGTCCGGCGCGCCAAGAACGTCATCCTCTTCATCGACGAGCTCCACACCCTCGTCGGTGCCGGCGGTGCCGAAGGTGCCATCGACGCCAGCAACGTCCTCAAGCCCGCCCTCGCCCGCGGCGAAATCCAGTGCATCGGCGCCACCACCTTCGACGAGTACCGCAAGTACATCGAGAAGGACGCCGCGCTCGCCCGCCGATTCCAGGCCATCACCGTCGACCCGCCCGGCAACGAGCAGGCGATCGAAATCCTCAAGGGCCTCCGCGAACGCTACGAGCAGCACCACCGCGTGCAGATCACCGACGGGGCCATCAAGGCCGCCGTTGAGCTCTCCGGTCGGTACATCACCGGTCGCGTGCAGCCAGACAAGTCGATCGACGTCATCGACGAGGCCGGCGCCCGCGTCCGCATCAAGAGCATGACCAAGCCGCCCAACCTCGCCGAAGTCGAGGCCGAGGTCGAACGCCTCAGCGTCGAGAAGGACGAGGCCGTCAAGGCCGCCGACTACGAGCGTGCCGCGGAACTCCGCGACAAGGCCGAGCAGCTCCGCAAGAAGCGCGAGGAAACGCTCAAGGAATGGCGGACCAAGGCCCAGGAAGTCGACGGGGTCGTGGACGAAGAGATCATCGCGGAAGTCGTGTCGAAGATGACCGGCGTCCCGCTCAAGCGGCTCGAGAAGGACGAGGCCCAGCGCCTGCTCGACCTCGAGAAGGAACTGCACAAGAAGGTCATCAGCCAGGACGACGCCGTCAAGGCCGTCGCCAAGTCCATCCGCCGGGCCCGCGCCGGCCTGAAGGACCCCAAGCGGCCCATGGGCTCGTTCATCTTCCTCGGCCCCACGGGCGTGGG
>JBEIUO010000163.1:0-6111 GCA_040374335.1 Phycisphaeraceae bacterium | reverse complement strand
CGCCGGTCTTTCCACGATCACCGTTCGCCTCAAGCTGAACCACAACAGCACCGACGCGCTCGCCGAAATCGGCGCCAGACTCGACCAGGTCCGGGGAGACCTGCCCCCCGAATCCGAATCCCCCGTCATTGAAATCCGGCGAGCGGACCGACCGTACGCGACGTTCTACCTCGGGTTCATCAGCGACACCCTCGACCTCACCCAGCTCACGGACTACCTATCCCGCGAGGTTCAGCCCGATCTCGGCATCCTCCCGGGTGTGCAGCGGGTGGGAATCGAAGGAGCACGCACGCTGGCCATGCGAGTCTGGCTCGACGCCGAACGCATGAACGCGCTGGACGTCTCGCCGCAGGAAGCCGCGTCGGCACTTCAACGCAACAACTTCCTCGCCGCGGTTGGCAAGACCGAGAGCGCGGACCTGCAGACGGACTTGCTCGCAGACACCGACCTGCGCTCCACGGAGGAGTTCGAGCGGCTGATCGTTCGATCTCGCGACGGGACGCTCGTCCGGCTCTCCGACATCGCTCGCGTCGAGCTCGGCAGCGAGGAGCCCCAGTCGCAGACCGGCATCAACGGCGTGCCGGGGATCTACCTCTCCGTCTGGCCCTTGCCCAGCGCCAACGAACTCGACGTCGGTGCCGCGCTCAAGGCGGCGATGAAGCGCATCGAGCCGACGCTGCCCGCGGGCGTGAAGATGAGGCTTGCCTACGACGGCACCTACTACATGGAGAACGCGCTGAGGGAGATTGGGAAGACGCTCGCCGAGACGGTCGCGGTGGTGGGCTTCGTCGTCTTCCTCTTCATGGGCTCCATCCGCACCGTGCTCGTGCCGCTGATCGCGATGCCCATCTCGCTGGTGGGCGCATGCATCGCGATGATGCTCATGGGTTTCTCGCTCAACCTGCTGACCATCCTCGCCATCGTGCTCTCCGTCGGCCTCGTCGTGGACGACGCCATCGTGATGGTGGAGAACGTCGAACGGCACATCCGAGAGGGAATGCCGCGCATGAAAGCGGCTCTGTTCGGCGCAAGAGAACTCTTCGCGCCCGTCATCTCCATGACCATCACCCTCGCGGCCGTCTACGCACCCATCGGGTTTCAGACGGGCCTCACCGGTGTGCTCTTCCGTGAGTTCGCCTTCACGCTCGCCGCCGCGGTCGTGGTGTCCGGAATCGTTGCCGTGACGCTCTCGCCCGTGATGAGCGCAGTCATGGTTGCGCCGCAGGGCAAGGAGAGTTGGTTCTCCCGGATGATCAACCGGCACTTCGACAAGTTGCGAGGGGTGTACGGGCGGGTGCTCGGGGTCACGCTCGACGTTCGATGGACCATGGCGCTCGTGGCCGTCGCGATCGCTCTCGCGGCATGGCCGCTCTACCAGAGTTCGCGAAAGGAACTCGCGCCGACCGAGGACGAGGGGTTCATCTTCGTGGTCTTCCAGTCTTCGCCCGAAGCGACGCTGGACTACACGCTGAAGGGTGTGGTGGAAGCGGCGAAGGGGATGGGTTCGTTCGAAGAGCACGAGTCGTTCTTCAACGTCACCTTCCCGTCCGGCGGCTTCGGTGGTATGAAGGCGATCAACTGGAACGAGCGTGAACGCACGACCGCGGACCTCATGGGGCAGGCATTCGGGGTGCTCTCGTCGATCAAGACCGTCACCGCGTTCCCCGGGTTGCCGCCGCCATTGCCGGGCGCGGGGCAGTTTGACGTGGAGTTGCTGGTCACGAGCACCGACGAAGCCCCCGACATGGCGCCCATCGCCGGTCAGCTCATCGGCGCGGCGTTCGGGAGCGGGAAGTTCCTCTACGCGGATGCCGATCTCAAGCTGGACCTGCCACAGACGCGGTTGATCATCGACAAGAGTCGCGTGGCGGACATGGGCCTGGATCTCGCGGCAGTGGGGCGGGACTTGTCCATTCTGTTGTCGGGCGCATACGTGAACCGGTTCAACTACGACGGCCGGAGCTACAAGGTCATTCCGCAGATCGCCGAGGGCGCTCGGATGTCGCCGGATCAGTTGATGCAGCTCAAGGTGAGAACGCCGGATGGCGGGTTGGTGTCGGTGGCGTCGTTTATTCGGATCGAGACCGTGACCGCGCCGCGAACGCTGAACCGATTCCAGCAGCGCAACAGCTTCAAGCTGTACGGGGGCGTGGCACCTGGAGTCACCAAGGAAGAGGCGCTGCGTGCGATCGAGGAGGCGGCGAAGGGGATTTTGCCGGCCGGGTACACGCTCGATTACGCCGGCGAGAGCCGCCAGATCAGGAAAGAGGGGAGCAGCCTGGCGACCACGCTCGGCTTTGCGCTCTGCCTGATCTACCTCGTGCTCGCGGCGCAGTTCGGCAGCTTCCGGGATCCGCTCATCGTGCTGCTCGGGTCGGTGCCGCTGGCGATTTCGGGAGCGTTGATCTTCACGTATCTGGACTTCACGACGGTAAACATCTACTCGCAGGTCGGGCTCATCACGCTCGTGGGGTTGGTGGCGAAGAACGGCATCCTGATCGTGGAGTTCGCGAACACGCTGCAGGAGCAGGGGCTTTCGAAAGTCGAAGCCGCCAAGCAGGCGGCCATGACCCGTCTGCGGCCGATTCTGATGACCAGCGCGGCAACGGTCTTCGGCCACTTCCCGCTGGTGCTCGTCACCGGCGCAGGTGCGGAGGCCCGAAACTCGATCGGCATCGTGCTCGTCACCGGCATGACGATCAGCACCCTGTTCACGCTTTTCGTCGTGCCCTCCATGTACGTGCTCATCGCGGCGAAGAAGGCGCGGCGTGTGGAGGAGGAGAGCGCCGCGGCTGCGGTTGCCGCGGCGCCGGCCCACTAAGTGGCGGCCCTCAGCGGGTGCGAGGCGGCGTCGCGGGCGGTCGTGCGCCACGGCTGCACGCGTTGGAGCAGTACTTCACGCGGTCCCAGTCCCGTTCCCATTTCTTGCGCCACGTAAACGGCCGACCGCAGTGGGCGCAGAGCTTGGTGGGGAGCTGAGGATTGGGCATAGGGGGTTGTTGCTTGCTCAGTGGTCGAGGACTCGGCACATGCGTTCGTAGACATCTTTGAGGCGGGCCTGGTCGCCGCCGCGAACTTCGGCGGCGGCCCAGCCGTTGCCGTAGCCGATGGCGTCGATGGCTTTCATGACGGTGGGCCAGTCGCAGTCGCCGTCACCGATTTCGCTCGCGAAGCCCTTCCAGAGTCCTTCGTCATCTCGCTTTTTGCGACTGAACTCTTTGACGTCGAGTTTCCAGATGCGGTTGCCCAGCACGGGGATCCAGTGCTCGGGCCAGCCGAAGTTCACGATGTTGCCGATGTCGAAGTGCCAGCCGACCCACTTGGGGTCGAGCTCGTCGGTGTACCGCGCCGCCTCGAGCGGGCTGAGGAGAAAGCCGTTCCAGACGTTCTCGATGGCGATCTGGATCCCCGTTTCGCGGGCGAGCGGGAGAACCTTGCGGATCTCTTCCTGCGATCGCGTGTACGCGTCGGCGTACGACGTTTGCTTGTTGACGACCGCGGGAACAAGCAGGACCGAAGTGCCACCGTAGGCCTTGCAGTCGCGGATGGCCTGCTCGAGCGCAGCGCGGCCTTCGGCGCGCACGTCGGGGTTCGCGTCGGAGAGAGGCTTGGCCCAGTGCACGCTATCCACGACCCCGGGAACCTCGATGCCCGTCGCTTCCTTGGCCTTGAGGACTTCGTCCACGGTGAGGTTGTTGGGGGAATCGAGCTCGACGCCGTCGAAACCGATGTCGCGGAGGATCTGGAACTTCTCCATCACGGTGTCGCCGACCCCGATCATGCCGTACTTCACGGACTTCTTCAGCTTGCGCACCGCCGGACCCATCGGGGACGGGGCGGGACGGGCGGAGGAAGGTGTCGCGAGAGCGGGAGCAGATCCGAGCGAGAGGACCGCGGCGGTGGTGGCGGCGGAAGAGAGAAAGTCACGGCGGTTCCTGGCGGGGTCTCCGGGTTTCCGGGAGTTTACAGGGAGAGGCGGGGGAAGGGGGCTATGCCGCGCGGCGGGTGGGGGGGTCTTGGGTGCGCGGTGCGCGGGGGTGGGCGGGCGGGGCGGAGAGTTTGAGGACGAGTTCGGCGGTTCGGCGGGCGACGTCGATGGTTTTGCGGCGGCGGTCCTGGTCGGCGGGGGAGGGGTTTTCGGGGAGTGGGGAGAGGGTGCGGAGTTCGTTGACGGTTTCGAGCATGGCCTCGGCGGCGAGGAGGCGGTTGCGGTCGTGGGTGATTTGCTCGATGTCGGCGAGGAGTTGCTTGACCTCCGGGGACTTGATGTAGGCGACGAGGGCGGCGGTGGAGACGCCGAGCTTTTTCGCGATCTCGGGGAGGGCGTGCTCGCGGGTGAGGAAGAGGGTGAGGAACGCGTCTTGATCGATGGTTTTGGTGTTCATGCCTCGAACATAACGGGGAGCGAGCGGGGATCAAGAGGGGATTGGCGGCGAGTTTTGGGCCACTGACAGCAGTATGTCAGGTTGGGAGGGGAAAGCAAGGGGAGTCTTGGGGGGGGAGTGGGGAAGTGCCGAAGCGGCCAAGTGGCCAAGTGGCAGAGTGGGCGGCTGCGCGTTGATGGTCGTGTGGCCGCGGCGGGATGTGGGGTTGGGGGGATGAGGAGTGACGCCCGGGGCTCGCGGCGTGGGCTTGCGTATGTAGTACCTGCGGTGCCGCCAACTTGCGGGCGGTGGGGATTTTGCCTTGTAATATGTATGCAATAAAGCGTGATTCGACGACGCTTTCGGCGCGTGGTGCGGTTGTTGTCGCGGCTGATCGTAGCGCGAGGGTCACGGGCGTTCGGCGGCGGCGAGCTTGTCGGCGTACGTAGCTTCGAGCTGCTGCACGCGGAGGGCTGTGGCGTCTGCGGGCGCGGAGTGCTCGCTCGCGAGTGCGCGGGCGGCGACGGCCTTGTCGGCGGCGTCTTTCATCACAACGGCGAGGCGTTCGATCTCCTGCGGCAAGGCGGCGGTGCGGGCTTCAGCAGCAGCGAGCGCGGCGATGACGGACTGGTGTGCCGCAGCGGCGGCATCGCGCTCGGTGGTGCGTGTCGCGATGAGCGTGTTCGCTTGTGCGAGTGATTCGTTGAGCGTCGCGAGTGCCTCGGCGGCTTTCGCGGCAGCGGCGGCGAGGAGTGGGTCGTTGGGGGAGGACTGCGCGCTCGTGCTAAGGGTGGAGACCGCGGTTGAGAACGCGGCGGTTTCGCTGGCGCGGGTGTCGCGGGCGGAGGTTGCCGCGGCGAGCGCGGCGTCGGCGGCGGTTACTGTTGCGGCGTGCGTGGTGATCTCGGCGCGGAGGGCTTCGACGCGGGCGGGGAGGGCGCCGAGTTCTTCGGCGGCGACTCGGTGGGCGGCGATCGCGGCGAGGGAGGCCTGGTCGGCGGCGGTGGCCTCGTCGACGAAGGGCTGGGCCTCGGCGCGTTCGCGGGCGAGTTGATCGGAGGCGGCGTCGAGCTCGATGCGGATGCGGCCGGCTTCGATGCGGGTTGTCTGCTGCTCGCAGAGGCGGCGTTCGAGTTCGGCCGCCGCGAGGGACTGGAGGGCGGCGGTCTTGGCGCTCGCGGCGGCGTCCGCAGCAGCGGCTGTGGCGGCGAGTGCCTCGTCGGCGGACTTGAGCGCGGCGGCGCCAGCGGATTCGGCGGCCTCGGCGGCGACGCGCCGGGCTTCGGTGGCGGCGGTCGTGGCGCGAGCGTCGGCGGCGGCTTTGGTGGCGGACTCCTTCGCGGTGGTGGCGGCGGTGGATTGGGTCTTCGCGGCGTCGGCGGCGTCGAGGGCGGCGCGGACCTTTGTGGAGGATGCGGCTGCTTCGGCCTCGGCGGCGGCGAGTGTTTCGGAGGCTGTGCGAGCGGCGGCGGCGGAGGCATCGGCGGCGGCGCGGGATTCGGGGGAGTCGTTCTGCGCGGCGGCGAGGCGGGTGGTTTCGGCGGCGGCGTCGAGGCGTGCGCGGTCGTCGCGTGCGGCGGCGAGTCGGGATTGGGAGGCGAGGTCGGCGTCGACGAGGGACTTGAGTTCGGCGAGAGCGCGTTCGACGGCGGCGGATGCGGCGGCCGCGGAGTCTGAGGCCTGGGCGAGCGCGGTTTCGGCGGCGGCGCGGGTTTGGTTGGCGCTGTCGGCGGCGGCGATGGCTTCG
>JBEIUO010000142.1:0-6414 GCA_040374335.1 Phycisphaeraceae bacterium | reverse complement strand
CTCGCGTCGGTCTCACCGGCGGCCGAGCGCGTCGACCGAGGTGATTCTAGCCGAACGGCGTCCGTCGGCGTCTCAAACTCGCCGTCGCGCTGCCCGCGCGTTCTCGGTCCATCCGGGGATCAGTGATCGGACATCGTGCGGCGGGCTTCCGCGATGGCCGCCGCGACCGCGATCGGCCCCGTTCCGCCGAGGACTTCTCGTCTCGCGAGACCAGCCTCGATCGTGATGGCGGGGAAAACGTCGCTCTCGACTCGGGGCGCGACCCCGCGGAGTTCGTCGAGTGAGAGTTCTTCGATGGGTTTGCCGAGCGAGAGACCGAGGCGGACGGCCTTGCCGGATTGCTCGTGCGCTTCGCGGAATGGAACGCCGCGAGAGACGAGGTAGTCGGCGAGATCGGTGGCGTTGCTGTAGCCGCCCTGAGCGGCGCGACGGCAGACGTCGTGGCGAACCTTGAGGGTGTCGAGGATCTTGGGCACAACGCAGAGGCATAGCGAGAGGTGGGTCATCGCGTCGAACAGCGGCTCTTTGTCTTCCTGAAGGTCCTTGTTGTAGGAGAGAGGGAGGCCCTTGAGCGTGGTGAGCAGGGCCACGAGCGCGCCGGTGATGCGGCCGCTCTTGCCGCGGAGAAGCTCGGCGGCGTCGGGGTTCTTCTTCTGCGGCATGAGGGAGCTGCCGCTGGAGACAGCGTCGGAGTACTCGAAGAAAGCGAACTCCTGCGAGCCGTAAAGGATGAGATCCTCGCCGAGGCGCGAGAGGTGTGCGCCCGTGAGTGCGGACGCGGCGAGGGTTTCGACGACGAAGTCGCGGTCGCTGACGGCGTCGAGGCTGTTGCGGCTGGGGGCCTCGAATCCGAGGGATTCGGCGAGGGCGACGCGGTCGATGGGGTAGCCGGTGCCCGCGAGCGCGGCGGACCCGAGCGGGCAGACGTTGACGCGCCGGCGGGCGTCGCGGAGGCGGGCGATGTCGCGGCCGAACATCTCGAAGTACGCCAGCGCCCAGTGTGCCAGGAGCACGGGCTGGGCCCGCTGAAGGTGCGTGTACCCGCTGATCACCGTCGACTTCTCACGCTCGGCGAGGGAGAGAAGCGACTCGCGGCACTGGTGCAGCTCGGCGATACGCTCGTCGATCTGGGCCCGGGTCCAGAGGCGGAAGTCCGTGGCGACCTGATCGTTCCGGCTGCGGCCGGTGTGGAGCTTCTTCCCGAGATCGCCGACCTTGGCGATCAGCCTGCGCTCGACCCACGAGTGGATGTCTTCGTCCTTGCCCCCGCCATCGGTGAGCGGGAGCATGGGGTCGGCCTCGACGAGCGACGCGAGTTCCGCCAGCGCGGCGGAGAGCCTCGCGAGTTCGTCCGCGCTGAGCACGCCGGCCTTGTGGATGGCCTTCGCCCAGCCGAGCGAGCCCGCGATGTCCTCCCGCGCGAAGCGGTAGTCGAACGGAAGCGAGTCGTTCAGTGCGCGGAAGAGCGCATCGGGTCCGGATTCAAAGCGACCGCCCCAGAGCGCCATCAGTGCACCTTTCCAGTCGCCTTGAGGGCGCGGATGCGCTCGGCGAGGCTGAGGAGCTTGATGAAGCCGCCGGCGTCCTTGTGGTTGTAGATCTCTTCGCCTTCGAAGCTGACCATCTTCTCGGCGTAGAGCGAGTTGGGGCTCTTGCGCTTGACGGCGGTGGCGGTGCCCTTGTAGAGGCGCACCACGATCTCGCCGTCGAGCGGCTCGGCCATCTTGGACGCGGCGGCCCACAGCGCCTCACGGAGCGGGGTAAACCAGCGGCCGTCGTAGACCAGCTCGGCGAAGGTGAGTCCGAGGTGCTCGCGGTAGTGGCGCGTCTCGCGGTCGAGGACGAGTTCCTCCAGGGCCCGCATGCCTTCGACGATCACCGTGCCGCCCGGCGTCTCGTAGAGCCCGCGGCTCTTCATGCCGACGCGACGGTTCTCGACGAGATCGATGCGGCCGACGCCGTGAGCGCCCGCGATGCCGTTGAGCTTCTCGATGATCTGCCAGCCATCCATCTTCTGTCCGTCGAGCGCGATCGGGCGGCCCTTGCTGTAGGTCAGCGAGACGTCGGTGGGGGTGTTGGGCGCCTTGGCCGGATCGACGGTGAGCATCCACGCGTCCTCGGGCGGGGCGTTCCAGGGATCCTCGATCGCGCCGCCTTCGTGGCTGATGTGCCAGAGGTTGCGGTCGCGCGAGTAGATCTTGGTCGCGCTGGAGGTGGTGGGGATGTTCCGCTTTGCGAGGTACTCCAGCATGGGCAGGCGGCCCATGAGGTTCCACGCGGGGTGCCGCCATGGCACAATGACTTCGAGCTCGGGCGCGAGCGCCGCGTAGGTGCTCTCGAAGCGGACCTGGTCGTTGCCCTTGCCGGTGCAGCCGTGCGAAAGAGCCGTGCATCCGGTCTTCTTCGCAACCTCGACCTGCGCCTTCGCGAGGATCGGGCGGGCGATCGCGGTGCCCAGCAGGTAGCGGCCCTCGTAGACCGCGCCCGTCAGCATCGTGGGGAACACGAAGTCGTCCACGAACTGCTTGCGAAGGTCAACGACGTGGCACTCCACCGCGCCGCTGTTCTTGGCCTTGGCTTCGACGCCGGTCAGCTCGTCGGCCCCCTGGCCCACGTCGCCAACGACGCACACGACTTCGCAGTTCATGTTCTCCTTGAGCCAGGGCACGATGCAGGAGGTGTCGAGGCCGCCGGAGTACGCGAGTGCTACACGCTTGGTCATGGTTCGGATTCCTTCAGATTCGCCGCGGGGATCGCCGGGCGGTTAGTGCGAGTGAGAAAGCAGGCAGGTCATCAGCCCGTTCTGGGCGTGCATTCGGTTTTCGGCTTCGTCATAGACAATAGAACGCGAGGAGTCGATCACGTCGTCCGTCACTTCGACCCCGCGGTGGGCGGGCAGGCAGTGCATGAAGTAGGCATCGGTTCCCGTTCGGGCCATCAGTTCCGAGTTCACCTGGTAGGCCTTGAACGCCTTCATGCGTTTGCCCTGCATGTCGGCTTGGCCCATCGAGACCCAGACGTCGGTGTATACCGCGTGGCACCCCTTGATCGCGCCGACGTCGTTGGTCACGGTGGCCGTCGCGCCCGTCTTGTCCGCGATCTGCCGGGCCTCCGCCGTGAACTCACTCATCGGCTCGTACTCCGGCGGCGTGACCACGACGATCGATGCACCGGTGAGTGCGCACGCGTGCATCAGCGAGTGACAGACGTTGTTGCCGTCGCCGACGTACGCCAGCCGCACGTTGCGAAGATCCCCGAGCTTCTCGCGGAGCGTGAACACATCGGCCAGAGCCTGGCACGGGTGGTGCACGTCGCTGAGCGCGTTGATCACCGGGCACTTCGCGGCGGTTGCGAGCTCGTTGAGCACCTGCTGGCTGAACACGCGGGCGATGATCAGATCGACCCAACGCTCGAGGTTCCGCCCGTAGTCTTGTACGCTCTCCCGCTCGCCCAGCCGCTGTGTCGAGTGATCGAAGTACACCGCGTGCCCGCCGAGCTTCGCGATCCCCACCTCGAACGTCACCCGCGTGCGCAGCGAGGGCTTCTCGAAGAGCATGATCGCGCTCTTCCCTGCCATCGCGCGGCTGTACTTCGCCGGATCCGCCTTCACGGCAGCCGTGGCGTCGAGAACACGGGCGATTTCCGCGGGGGAGAAGTCGGCGAGTGTCAGCACGTCGCTCCCGGCGAGCCCGGCGTCTTTCGTGCGCGTCGGGGCCGGGAACGATCTGTAGATCAGCGGTTGCTTCGAGTCTTTCACTGGTTCCATCTCTGTGCTCCCTCCTACCGCGTCGCGACAATCCGGGTTCCCACCGCACGCCCGGCCGCCCAGTCCCCGAGCGCGGAGGGATCGTTGCCGGAGAGGATGAGAACCGGAACTCCCGTCTGCGCTGCGGTTGCCGCGGCGGCGCGGGCCTTCACGATCATTCCTCCGGAAATGTGCCCGCTCTGGATCATGACCTCGATCTCGAGCGGGGTGATCTCGCGGACCAGTTCCTTCTTGCCGTCGAGGATGCCGGGCACGTCGGTCAGTAGAACGAGGGCCTTGGCACCTAGGGTACGTGCGACGGCCGCGGCGGCGTCGTCGGCGTTGACGTTGAGGAAGCCGGTATCGTCGATGCCAATGGAGCTCAGCACGGGCAGGTAGTGCGAGGCGAGCAGCACGCGGAGCAGTTCGCCGTCGTCACCGACGGGCGAGGCGACGTCGCCCACGCGGCCCGCATCGAACGTGTACCGCTTGGTCTTGACGGTGCGGAACGCGCGGCCGTCGCCGAGGCAGAGTCCGACGGCCTTGATCCCGAACGAGCCCAACTGTCCGACCACCGACTTGTTCACGCGTCCCGCGAGGACCGCGGCGATCTCCTCGACCTGGTCCGCGGGCGTGATGCGGATGCCATCGCGGCGCTCGGTGGTAAACCCGAGGCGTTCGAGGTGACGGTCGACAGCCTTGCCCCCGCCGTGGACGAGTACGACGCCGCCCGCGCGTGTGCGGTGCAGCTGCGCGATCGCTTCCCAGACGCGGGGCGCGGTGGTTTGATCTTCGAGCGCAACGCCGCCGATCTTGATGACGAGTGGTGGATGAGGGAGCTTGGTCATGGATGTCGTTCTTAGGAGAGCAGGCCGGTGGTTTCGGGGAGGCCGAACCGGCGGTTGAAGCACTGGACGGCCTGGCCCGCCGCGCCCTTCACGAGGTTGTCGATCGCGCTGACCATGATGAGGTGATCGTGCGGCGCATCGACGGCCCAGCCGATGTCGCAGAAGTTGGTGTGGCGAACGTCGGCGACGGAGGGCCACACGTGCTCGCCGCACAGGCGGACGAAGGGCTCGTTCGCGTACGCGGCGGCGAGCGTCTCGGCGACTCGCGTCTGGCTCCAACCCGGGGCGAGGTCCACGTGGATCGTGGAGAGAATCCCACGCTCGAACGCCGCGAGATGCGGCGTGAAGAGGGTCGGCGTGCCCGCGTAGGCGTCGATCTCGGGGTTGTGGCGGTGCTTTAGCACGTTGTACGGCTGGAGGCTCACTTCGCAGAAGAGCGACTTCTGCGAGAGCGTGCGGCCCGCGCCGCTCACGCCGCTGGCCGAGTCGATGATGGGCCGCCGAGTGCGGCCCGAGGGATCCGTGGCGATCGCGCCCGCGCGGACGAGCGGAGCGAGCGGCAGAATCGCTGACGTGGGGTAGCACCCGGGGACCGCGATGAGCTTCGCTGTTTCGATGCGTGCGCGGTTGATCTCCGGAAGGCCGTACACGGCGTGGTCAACGACGCTCGGGTTGTGGTGCTCGAAGCCGTAGTACTTCGGGTAGATCGACAGGTCCTTGAAGCGGTAGCCGCCCGAGAGATCGAAGACGGTCAGCCCCTGCTTGAGGAACAGCGGAGCGAGTTCGACGCTGGCCTCGTGCGGAGTCGCGAGAAACACGGCCTTCGCGCCGCTCTCGAGCACGCTCTCGACACTCGTGGCGCGGACGGGAAGATCGAGCCTCCCGCGGAACCGGGGCCAGGAATCCGAGAAGCGTTGGGGAGCACCTTCGCGTTTGGCGGAACCGAAGAGACCGGCGACGCTGGCACCGGGGTGCGCGAGGAGGATGGCGACCAGTTCGGCACCGCTGTACCCGCCGGCCCCGACGATGGCGACCGGGATGCCGCCCGATTGTGAAGAGTGTGTCATGGTGGGCTCAGGACTTGGCCAGGGCGTCCAGCGTTCGCAGGAGGCGGGCCGCTTTGTTGGGCGAGGGAGAGGCGACGAAGACGGTATCGTCGCCCGCGACGGTGCCGACTGCGTCCCGGGGTGATGCGCGGTCGATCTCGAGCGCGAGGGGCGCGGCCTGGCCAGGTCCGGTCCGGATGACGAGCAGGTTTCCTGCGCGCTTCGCGCTGCGGAGGTAGGTCTGGATCGCCTTCTTTAGTTCGGCGCTGGTCTGCTCGCGGGTCTCGACCTGGCCGATGCGCGGGAGTTCGTACCCGTCGGGGCCCTTGAGGACGCCGAGCTCGCGGAGGTCGCGCGAGAGCGTCGCCTGGGTGGAAGCCGCGCCCGAGCCGGAGAGCATGGAGAGCAGCTCTTGCTGGTTGCGAGGGCGTTGCCGCTCGAGAATGCCCTTGATGATGCCGAGTCTGCGGTGTTTGTCGTTCACAGAATGATTATTCACGAGGTGAATAAATCTGTCAAGGCCGCGAGGTCATTCAACGAAAAAACCCCCGACGAACGGGGGTTTGTCGGATCGGATCCGTACTCGATCTCAGTTCGAGAGCCGGGGAGCGCCCTGGCCCTGACGCTGGCCGAGGTTGATCTCGCCGTTGCGCTCCTCGTACTGACGGACGACCTGGCCGAGGCTGATGGCGAGGCGCTTGGCGCCGGCCCAGTTCATGACCACGCGGCTGCCGACCTGGAACACCAAGGTGGGCTGGCCCTCGGGGGAGGGGAG
>JBEIUO010000711.1:0-2175 GCA_040374335.1 Phycisphaeraceae bacterium | reverse complement strand
CGGCATCGGCGTCTTCAGCGGTGAAGCCTTCGGGGGTGGGGAGGACGAAGGTGTCGTCGGCGGGCTTCTGGTTGAACTTGTAGTCGAAGTACTCGGACTCCATGGTGGCGGGTTCTTCCGGCATGCCTTCCATCTTGGGGAAGATGTACTCGAGTTTGAGCTTGCGGAGGCCCTTGTCTTCGGCGCCGATCCAACGGGTGGAGTTGACGGTGATGCGGTTGGGTTCGTCGGCCTTGGGAGCGGCCTCGCCTTCTTCGTCGTCACCCATCTCCATATCGGGGAGATCCATGTACTCGGTGGTTTCGAGGACGTTGCACTGGACGCCGCCGGCTTTATCGTCGGGCAGGATCTTGGCAGCGGAGAGGGTCATCTGGGGCATCATGGGGTTGGCTTCGAAGAGCCAGTTCGGGAGGAAGCCAAACATCTCCGCCGGTGGCATGGTGGGGGAGTCGCCGGCTTTCATGGTCAGGAGCTTCTTGGCGTCGAAGTCGAGTTTCTGAACCTGGGCGCCGTTGCTGGCCCATTCGGAGGTGGGCTGGTTGTTCTCGCCCATGAGTTTGAAGTGGTAGTGCTTGACGGGGATGCCCAGAGCCTCGGAATCGATGGTGAAGGTGAGGAGTGCGGTGCCGCTTTCGTCATCGCCCGTGTCTTCGGCCTTCATGACGACCCGGTAGGAGACGTCGGAGATTTTGGATGCGGCGGCGCGGAAGGCTTCGAGCATGGCCTTGGCCTCGGGCTGGACGGTGTCTGCTGCGGGGGCCGCATCGGCGGGCTTGGGAGCGGGGGCATCCTGGGCGAGGGCGGCGGGGAGGCCGGCGGTGAGTGCGAGGGCGAGGGCGAGGTTTTTGATCGTGTTCACGTGGGCCTTTCGTGGGCGGGGGTTCGGATCAAAGGGTCGGGAGTCGTACGAACAGAGTCGGTTGGAGTTTCGGCCGGGGACCAGAAAACGGCTGGAATCTGGTACCCTGTCCCAAACCCTTGACGGAGTGCACCATGGCCATGCCCAGTCCCGGAGTTCGGCCGCACCTGATCCTGAACGACACGGAGGCGTTCATCGCGTGTGCGGTGGCGGGGCTTGGGGCGAAGGAGGTTCACGAGCGGGTTCGCATGCCCGGGGACTCTCGGATCATCCACTCGGAGGTCGAGATCGGGGGGACGCTCGTGTACCTGTGCGACGACTTCCCGGAGCACAACGGGGGTGTGTCGAGGAACCCCAAGGCGGTTGGGGGCGTGCCGATGCTGCTGCACCAGTGTGTGCCCAACTGCGACGAAGCGATGGCGCGAGCGATCGCGGCGGGGGCGTGCGTTGTGATGCCCGCGGGGGATCAGTTCTGGGGTGATCGGTACGGGATCGTGGAGGACCCGTTCGGGTACCAGTGGTCGTTCGGCCATCGGCTCGGCTGATGGCGCGCGGCGACGGAGCCGACGAGAGGGTGAAGCGACGGTGGGGGTGCTCAGGCCGTGGGGTGGTCGGCGAGGGCGGTGGGGTGCGAGGGGCGGGTGTTGACGCGTTCGCCGGGCATAGGGCTGAAGCGGGAGCCGTACATCGGGACGCGGCGGTTGGCCTTGTTGCCGCCGAGGAGGGGGATAGCGACGAGGGCGAGTAGGGTGAGGGCGGCGTTGGCGGTGAGCGAGGCGATGACGCCGCGCTGATCGAAGTAGACCATGGTGCTGGTGACGACGACGATGGCGAGGCCGAGGGGGATGGCCATCTGCCAACCGGCCATCATGATCTGGTCGTAGCGGAGGCGGGGGATGGTCCAGCGGACGAGCATGGCGAAGCAGACGACGAGGGTGACCTTGCCGAGGAAGACGCCGAGCTTGATGAGGACGCCCAGGATGGTCATGTTGTCGGGCGAGGTGAAGTCGTTGAGGAAGGGGACGAAGGGGACGTGGTAGCCGCCGAGGAAGAGGAGGGAGAAGAAGGCGGCGCCGGTGAAGAGGTGGCTGTATTCGGCGAGGAAGAAGAGGGCGAAGCGCATCGAGGAGTATTCGGTGTGGAAGCCACCGACGAGTTCCTGTTCGCACTCGGCGTTATCGAAGGGGGCGCGGTTGCATTCCGCGAGCGAGGCGATGTAGAAGAGGGCGGCGAGGAGGGGTTGGGTGGCGATGAGCCAGCCGTTGTTGACCTGGTAGCGGATGATCTGGTCGGGGATGAGCGAGCCGACGATGAGG
>JBEIUO010000690.1:0-2270 GCA_040374335.1 Phycisphaeraceae bacterium | reverse complement strand
GCGGCGAAGCCTTCGCCGTCGGCGGGGGTTGGGTTGGAGATCTTGAGGAGTGAGCGGAGGGGCTGCCACGCGGCGTCGGCGAGGGCCTCGGTGCGGGCGAGGATGGTCGTGCCCGCGACGCGGTCGATGATGAGGCAGAGGAGGAGCGCGGAGAGGGCGGCGGTGGCGGTGACGGTCCAGTGTCGGAGTACGTCGATCCACCAGAGGCGCTTGGAGGCGGTGCCGAGGACTTTGCGGATTTCGTTCATGGACAAGCTCCCGCGCGTGCAGAGGGTCGCAACCGGGGAAGCCTACCAGCGCCCGGGGTTGCGGCCCGTACTCCTTCGACGTTTTACGGGCGAGTTGGGTTCGTGTTTCAGGGGGAAAGTTGGGGGCGGGGCGATTGCGGGGACGGAATGGCTGGTTTGTACGGGGGGTGATTGGTATCGGATGCGTGCGAGGACGACTTGACACCCCGCCGGAGGGCCCGAACCCTCTGAGATGGGAACCAATGCATCTTCTGGTCGGGGCGGCGGGGAGCTGGCGGCGACGGCGTCGGCGTTCATGGAATCGAAAATCGCGTGCGACGGGATCACGTTTGACGACGTGCTGCTGTTGCCACGACGCAGCGGCGTGATGCCGGCGGAGGCGGACACGTCGACGCGGCTGACGCGGGAGATCACGCTGAACATTCCGCTGCTCTCGGCGCCGATGGACACGGTGACGGAGAGTTTGCTGGCGATCGCGCTCGCGCAGGAGGGCGGGCTGGGGTTCATCCACAAGAACCTGAGCGTCGAGGTGCAGGCGCGCGAGGTGGCGAAGGTGAAGCGGTCGGCGAACGGCGTGATCCAGGATCCGCTGACGCTGGGGCCGACGGACACGGTTGCGAAGGCGAAAGAGCTGATGCGTTCGCACCACGTCTCGGGTTTCCCGGTGACGGAGGATGGTTCGTTCCCGCACCGGGGCAAGGGGAAGGTGCTGGGGATCATCACGCGGCGGGATTTGAAGTTTGTCGAGAGCATGGAGACTCCGGTGTCGGAGGTGATGACGAGCAAGTCGCTTGTCACCGCGGCGCCGGACACGACGCTCGCGCGGGCCGAGGTGATTCTCAACCAGAACAAGGTGGAGAAGCTGCTGCTGGTGGACGGGGAGTACCGGCTGCGGGGCGTGATCACGATGAAGGACATCGATCGTCTGAGTCAGTTTCCGCGTGCGTGCCGCGATGGGCGCGGGCGGCTGCGGTGCGGCGCGGCGGTGGGGGTTGATCAGTACGAGCGGGTCGAGGCGCTGGTGGGGAGCGAGGTGGACGTGATGGTGGTGGACACCGCGCACGGCCACAGCGAGAACGTGCTGCGGACCGTGAGCGGGTGAAGGAGATGGCGTGCGTGGTGGCGAGCGGGGTGCAGGTGATCGCGGGGAACATCGCGACCGCGGAGGCGGCGCGGGATCTGGTGGAGGCGGGGGCGGACGCGGTGAAGGTGGGGATCGGGCCGGGGAGCATTTGTACGACGCGGGTGGTGACGGGCGTGGGCGTGCCGCAGATTACGGCGGTGATGAACGCGGTGTGGGGCGTGATGAAGGCGGGGAGGGATGTGCCGGTGATCGCGGACGGGGGGATCAGGCACAGTGGCGATATTCCGAAGGCGATTGCCGCGGGCGCGCGGTGTGTGATGATGGGCTCGTTGTTTGCGGGGCTGGATGAGTCGCCTGGGGAGTTGGTGATCAGCTCGGGGCGGCGGTACAAGAGCTACCGCGGGATGGGGAGCGAGGGGGCGATGAGCGCGGGGAGCGCGGATCGGTATCGGCAGGCGGAGAAGGTGGGGAGTGACGGGCGAGCGACGATGAAGTTTGTGCCCGAGGGCGTGGAGGGGCTGGTGCCGTACCGCGGGAGTCTGGCGGACTTCGTGTATCAGTTGGTGGGGGGCTTGCGGAGCAGCATGGGGTATCTGGGGTGTCGGACGATTGAGGAGTTGCGGGAGCACGCGCGGTTCTGCAAGGTGAGCAACGCGACGGTGGTGGAGAACCATCCGCACGACATTGTGATTACGAAGGAAAGCCCGAACTACATGGTGGGGAGGGGCGGCTGATCGCCGCGACCGGGAACACACATGCTGCATGAATTTCTGGTGGTGGCGGGCGGGACGTTTGCGGGCATTCTGCTGATGGCGGGGTTGCTGCACCTGATTCCGAAGCTGGGGCTGAAGGGGTTGTCGGAGGCGTTGTGTCGCGCGCCGCTGCTGGACCTGCCGATCACGTACTTCACGGTGCTGCCGCTGGTGGTGGGGCCGGTG
>JBEIUO010000243.1:0-4948 GCA_040374335.1 Phycisphaeraceae bacterium | reverse complement strand
GCCGCGATCCCCGCCTCGACGCGGACCCGGAACTGCGTGCACCGTGTCCCCAGCCAATCCACGGCGAGCAGGAACTGCTCCTTCGTCAGCACGCCTTCTTTCAAGGGCCACGCGATGTCCAACTTCAGGTCCGCCGCGAGCGAATCCCGCATCTGAACGATCCGCTCCGCCGCTGCGAGATCGATCCCGGGAATCGCCGCGAGCACCACCGCCGGTGCGGTCGAGAGATCCACCCGCGACAGCCGATACAGGTCGTTGTTCGTCGTGAAGATGTCGAGCATAACCCCCCACTCTTCCGGGGGCACGCCTTTCTCTTGCAGCAGTGCGACGAGTTCGGAGTCTTTCTTCAGCGGTTCTCGGTTCTTGAAAATCTCCGCCGCGACCTTTGTCACGTCGTCGCCGAAGCGTTCCTTGAACGCGGCCTCGAGTTCCTGGGACCACTTCAGTCCGAGATCGATCCGAGACCGTCCGGCGTACTGCGCGTTCCCCTCACCAATCCCGGCCTGAATATTCGGGTCAAACGCGAACGTGGTCAGCATCGCCAGCAGGCCAGGGCCCTCCGCCGCGTCCGGTCCTCCTGAAGCCTCTCTGTCCGCCGCCGCGCCGAACAGGTCCGCTTCCGAAACCCCCGACACGCCCGCCAGTGCCTCGACACACTCAAAGCCCCCGCCTCGCTTCGAGAGGATGGAGCCCGCGAGAGTCTCGTTCACGCCCGGCAGCTTCGCGAGCATCTCGGCGGTCGCCGCGTTCACATCCAGTCGCCCCGCCTCCGCGATCAAGATCGGCCCCGGAAGCCCGTCCGCACCATCCCACCGCACCAGGCGCACCATGCCGACGCCGCCGTGGACCTCGGTTCGCCACCCCGCCGACACTTCCGCCGGTGTACCCGAGAGGATCGCTTCCCGCTGCGCTGCAAGCTGCGACTGCACCGCCAGAACTCCCGACCACGCCAATGCGCGGGACTGCAACGCTCCCAGCGAAGCGGCCGCGAGATCCTGGTGCGCGTTCGACTGCCGCAGGATCGTCGCGCCGATGATCGACGCGAGCACAACCACGACAAGAACCCCGAGCAGCACCGTGGCGCGACGGTTCATGGCACCGCCTCCTGCTTCTCGATCTCGCCCGCGTCATGGATCGCGATCACTGTCACTCGACTCGGCGGCGGCAGCAGTTCGTCCGAGGTCTCACGCTCCACCGGCCGCTCCGGCTCTGCTCCCGCTTCGCGATCGCTTCCGATCGGTGCGACCGGTGCGCGCTCGTCCACGGCCTCGGGCTCTCCAAACCACAGCGCGATCTCGATGGCCGACGGCACGCCGCCCGCGGCAACGCTGTCGAACTGCTCGACCCACTCCGAACCCAGGCGGAACCGAATCCGCACGCGAGAAACCCCGGTCAGAATCGGTTCGTAGCTCCCCCCGTCGCGGCGAGCAACGACCTGGCCGGCCGCCGCCTCGAATCGGTACTCGCTCTGTGTCGCGTCACCCCGCGCCTCGGCGCCGGTCGCGTCCAGCCGCACCGACCGCTTCGCGATCCCGATGGAGCCCGCGTCGCCCTTGATCCCCGATGCTCCGCTGTCCGTGCGGGCGACGCAGGTCGCGAGGTCGTCCTCGATGCACGCGAACAAACGCGTGGCGCCGATCTCGCGTCCCGCGTGCTTCTCAAGCCTCGCACGATCGTCCAGCACGCTCCACATGAACGAATACACCGCCCCCGCCAGCATCACGACGAGCAGTAACGCCACCATCATCTCGACCAGCGAGAACGCGCGCCGACTCATGTGCCACCCCCGCGTCCGCGCGTCGCGGGTCGCCGTGCGGGTTGTTTCGCCTCGCTGGCCGCTCCACGGCGGGCCGCCTCGGTCAAGGGGTCTTCTTCTACCTGCTCTCCCACCTGCGGCGACATCTGCACGAGCTGCGAGAGTTGAAACGACGCGACAATCCGATCCGATCCCGGCGGATCCATCAGGACCGCGCGGACCTTGATCATCGTCAGGCCCTCGAACTCCGAGGGCTCGGTCTCGATCAGCAGTTCCCAGGCCGACGGCGTCGCCGACTCATCGAACGACCCGTCGCGGTCGTCACGCCACTCTGGTACCGGACCGTTCAACGTCTCCGGCGTCGCGATCCCCGCCTCGATCTGCGAGATCGCACCGCGTGCAAGATCCGCGGCACGCTCGATCCGTGCGGTTCGCTCTGCCGCGTTGAGCGACTGCACGACCACGGAATAGATCGTCGTGGCGGTGGCGACGAAGATTGCCAACGCGATCATGCACTCAAGGAGGATCGATCCGCGGCGAGTCTTCACACGCCCTCCCCTGCATCTGCTGGTGATTCCGGCGAAGAGGAGGGACGCGGCTCGTCGACGGTGGCCTCGTCCTCATCCGCCGCGGTGTCTTGATCTTCAGGTCGCAGCAACGGTCCGACCGACAGTCGCCCAGACCACGACGATACGGTGACCTCGCCCATTCGATCCGGCGGCGCATGCAACTCGATGCGCCCGGTACTTCGGACCGTGCCATCGGGGAGAATGTTCCAGAGCACATCGTCTGACGCTGCCGGGCCCTTTGCGTCTGTCGGGGCTGGGGCGTCGTCCTCCTCCGCCGCCAGCAGCAGTCGAAACGATCCTTCGAAGACCATCAGCGGCCGACGAATCTCCTGCGCTCCGGACTCTTCCTCCCCGTCGTTGCGAGCCCATGAGGCCAGAAGCACCGTGGGGCCACCTGCCGATCGCACGACTCGCACGGAAACCACATCCCCGCGTTCCAGGGCGAGGGCACGCGCGGAATCCAGCGAGGCCTGGATGCTCGAGATCACCGCGCCGTCAACAAGCTTGGGAGACCAGTTCGTGAGGCTCGGGAGCGCGAGGCCCGCGAGGACAACGAAGATCGAAAGTGCGACAAGCACTTCGATCATCGAAAATCCCCTGCCGATGCGCAGCGAACAACCCACCGGACCGCGCCACGGGGTGCGTGTGGTCCAGCGGGTTCGCACGGCTCTCAGCCGCCCTTCGTCGAGCCGCCCCCGGAGTTGCCGGAGTCGGTCGCACCGCCCGTGCCCGAGTTGGCATCGTCCATGCCTTCCCAGGAGGTGATGTCGTCCTCGGTTCCTTCCACCCGATCCGGGCCGTAGGACCACAGGTCATAGGTGGTTTCGTCACCGTGCTCAGAGGCAGCGCGGTAGCCCCACTCGTTGCCCCAGCTGTCCTTGGGCATTGGCTTCTCGAGGAGCTTCTCCCAGTTCTTCACCGCATCCTCATCGGTCATGGCTTCCTTGTTCCACAGAACCTGGATGCCCTCGTCGTCCGTCGGGTAACGGCTGTGCACAATCTTGAACTGCTTCAGGGACTTCTGGATCTCCTGCAACTGGATCTTGCCCAGCCGGGCGTCCGCCTTCTCTTTCGCGCCCATGACGTTGTACGCCACGAGACCGCCGATCGCGAGCACGATCAGGATCACGATCATCACTTCAATCAGCGAAAAGCCCCGGCGGACGTTCGCCAGCACACGGTTCCGGTTCTGCATACGACTTCCTTTCCCGATCAAAGACCGATCCTCGACCACTGGGGTCGCAGCCTCATCATACACGCTCTGACGCACGAACCCACCCGCCGGTTCCCCCTGACGTGTTCTTCACCGAAACCCCGGTGGGTCACCCGATGTTCGAGGACGCCTGCACCAGCGGGAGGATCAGGGCCATGGCCACCGTCAGCACCACCCCGCCGATCACCACCAGCACCAGCGGCTCGATCAGCTTGGTCGCGATCTGCAGACCCCGGCTCAGCCGCCCCTCGATCGTCGTCGCGACCTTGAGCAGCACCTCGTCCAGGTTGTTCGCCGCCTCACCCATCCGGATCATCTCGATCACGTCGTCCTCGAACAGCTTGCTCTCCTCAAGCGGAACCGCCAGGTGTTGCCCCGCCTTCACGGCGTCAGCCGCCGCCGCGATAGCCCGGGACATCACCACGTTCCCTGTGCCGTCCTTGGCGATGTGCAGCGCGGCAAGCATCGGCACCCCGTTGTCCAGCATGGTCCCGAGCAACTGGCAGAATCGGCTCGTGGCATGCGTCTTGACCAGCTTGCCGATGATCGGCGCGTTGAGCTTCGCGTCCTCCAGCGCCGCACGAACCCGCGGTGTCCTCGCGGCAAAGAACACCCCAGCCACCGCGAGCCCAAGACCCATCGCGGTGTACAGGCCGTACTTCGTCATCGCGTCGCTCATGCCGAACACGACCTTGGTGACCATCGGCAGCTCGCCGCCCATGCTCGAGAGCGTCTCTCGGAACTTGGGCACGAAGAACCCGAAGATCACACCAGCGATCACCGTCCCCATCACGCCCAGGATCGCCGGGTACACCAGACTCCCGATCACCTGCGCCCGAAGTTCGGCCTGCGCGAGCGTCATCGCCCCGAGTCTCGAGAACACCTTCTCCAGAAACCCGCCCTTCTCCCCGGCCCGCACCATCGCCACGTGAACCGATGGAAACGCCCCGGGACGCTCGGACATCGCGGTCGCGAGCTCAACGCCCTTCTCTACCTGCTCCGCGAGTTCGCGAAACACCTGCGCAAGCCGGGGCTTGGCCTTCCTCGCCCCCAGCAGCTTCAGCCCTCGCAGCAGCGGCACCCCCGCGTGCAACAGATCCGCCAACTGCCCGTAACTCTCGGCTAGCGCCCGTACCGAAATCCCACCCCCCGCCGGCCTGCCGTCCCCCCTGGCCTCGATCGCCACCGGAGTCAGTTGACGAGACTCCAACTCCGCGATGACCGCCTGCTCGCTCGGCGCGGCCAGCACCCCGCGAACCTTCTGGCCCGCAGTGCTGAGTGCCGTGTACTCGTAGTGCGCCACAAATACACGATATCACGCCCGGCCGGGCGAGGCGCACCCCCTCCCCGCGCGGTACGCTGGGCGTCTATGAACGCCAGCCGATCCATCGCCGGACTCCTCGCATCCCT
>JBEIUO010000784.1:0-1741 GCA_040374335.1 Phycisphaeraceae bacterium | reverse complement strand
GCTCGATGATCATCGGGGGGTCGGGGCTGCTTTTGTGGTTCCCGGAGATTGCGTCGAAGGTGCTGCCGGGGTGGTTGTTCAACGTCGCGATGATCGTGCACGGGTACGAGGCGTTGCTGGCGATCGGCTTCATCTTCACGATTCACTTCTTCAATGCGCACCTGCGGCCGGGGACGTTCCCGGTGGACGCGGTGATCTTCACGGGGAGCATGCCGGAAGAGGAGCTGAAGGAGCAGAGGCCGGAGGAGTACGAGCGGCTCGTGAGGACGGGCGGGTTGGAATCGCTGCGGGTGCCGGCGCCTGATCCGGCGAAGCGTCCGGCGATCCTGGTGATCGCGGTCGTGTCGGTCGGGTTCGGACTGTTGCTGCTGGGGCTGATTCTCGCGGGTGGTTTGATGTAAGGAGTGGTGACGTCGTGCGGATTCCGAAGCTCATCGCTGGTGCCAGAGTACTGCTGCGGGGGAAGGCCCGCTGGTGGTCGATTTCCGGCGCGGTGGTGGTGCTGGGGGCGTGCGGGTGGTGGCTTGCGCGCGGGGGTACCGATGAGGAGGGGCGGGGTGCGGGCGCGCCGGTGGTTGCTGTTGAGCGGGTGGCGGCACGGCCGGCGGGCGTGGTGACGTTTAACGAGGGGTGTGCAACGGCGGAGTGCCACACGGGTCTGCGCAGTGAGTCGAGGCCGGGGCATTCGGCGTGTCAGGCGTGTCACGAGGCGGATGCGGGGGGGCATGTGTATCCGCTGCGTGATCGGGGTGATGCGGGGTGCAACGGGTGTCATGACACGGCGCAGCGTCATCCGTTTGCGCACAACGCGGTGGCGGACGATGGGTGTCTGGCGTGTCACCAGCCGCACGCGGATGCAGGGGTGGAGATGTTGCGGGGGCAGCGGACGGCGGAGACGTGCGTGACGTGTCATCCGGTTGAGCACTCGGCGCGGAAGCACGCGCCATTTGCTGAGGGCAACTGTGATGCGTGCCATGATGCGCACGGGTCTCGCGCGGTGGGGTTGCTGCGGCAGGTGGATGTGGAGGCGAACTGCGAGTTGTGCCATGCGGAGGCGGTGGCGGTGGTGAGGAACTCGGGGCATTCGCACCGGGGGGTTGAGGGATCGTGCGTGGGGTGTCACGAAGCGCACGGGTCTGGCGAGAAGGGGTTGCTGCGCGAGTCGGCGCGGGCGAGTTGTCTGTCGTGTCACGAGGAGATCGCGCGGGTGGTGGGGGACGCGAAGGTGTCGCACCATCCGCTGTTGGAAGGGGAGCGGTGCGAGAAGTGTCACGACCCGCACGGATCGGCGTTCCCGGGGATGCTGCGGGATCGGCAGTCGCGGGTGTGTCTGGAGTGTCACGCGAAGCAGGTGACGAAGGGCGATGGGCGGAGCATCGCGGCGGTGCCGGAGCCGGGCGAGGGCGCGACGATGCCGGGGCACGGGGAGTGCAGCGGGTGTCACAGCGTGCATGGGGGCAGTGATGCGAGGCTGCTGAGCGCGAAGGCGGCGACGATTCCGATGGGGGCGTACGACGCGCGGAACTACTCGCTGTGCTTCGGGTGCCACGATGCGTCGCTGGCGCAGGTTGGGGGAGTGACGGCGTTTATGGATGGGGAGAAGAACCTGCAC
Organism: Phycisphaeraceae bacterium; assembly: GCA_040374335.1. Lineage (GTDB taxonomy): Bacteria > Planctomycetota > Phycisphaerae > Phycisphaerales > UBA1924 > JBEIUO01. The sequence continues at coordinate 129 of JBEIUO010000784.1, read as the reverse complement.
GCGGCGCACTTGAGGGCGGGGGAGAAGTCGCGCGGGTGCACGGCGTGTCACACGGTGCACGGGCGTGGGGAGCCGCGGCTGATCGCGAAGCGTGTGAACTTCGAGGGGTCGGGGTGGGAGATGGAGATG
>JBEIUO010000776.1:0-1776 GCA_040374335.1 Phycisphaeraceae bacterium | reverse complement strand
CGAGCCAGGGAGCCTTCGGTCTGGTTGCCGGTCTTGGTATCTGGGGGATTCGTCGACGCCGCTAGAGGGCGCGAGGACCAGTGTTGAATCGGGGGGAGAGTCCCCGCGAACGGCTTGCATGGTCGGGGTACACTCCGCCCCGTGCCCGACCTGACGACTCAACAGATCCTGATTGCCGCGGCAATCGCGTTTATCGCGGGCCTCATCGACGCCATGGCGGGGGGCGGCGGTATCTTCACGATGCCGACGCTGGCGGCGCTGGGGCTGCCGGTGCCGATGATCGCAGGCACGAACAAGATGGTGGGGACGAGCGGTTCGAGCACGGCGACGGTGTCGTTCCTGCTGCGGGGCAAGCTCGATCGCGTGGTGGCACCGCTGGGCGCATCGTGCTCGTTGATTGGCTCGGTTCTCGGCGCGATCACGTTGATGCAGGTCGGCAAGCTCGACGAGACGATTACGAAGGGGATCTTCGGCGGCCTGCTCATCGTGATGGCGTTGTACATGTTCTTCAAGCCGCGGTTCGGCGGGGAGAGCGCATACGAGGGGCCGACGCGCCGCACGGTTGTGATCACGGTGCTGGCGGGGTTGACGCTGGGGTTCTACGACGGCTTCTTCGGGCCGGGGACGGGGAGTTTCCTCGTGTTCGTGATGGTGCGGTTTCTGAAGTTCGACTTCGTGATCGGGACGGGAAACGCCAAGGCGATGAACTTCGGGAGCAACGTCGGCTCGCTGGCGACGTTCATCATCGCCGGCAAGGTGGTGTGGGCGATCGCGATCCCGATGGGGCTGGCCAACGCCGCGGGGGCGTGGGTGGGGAGTTCGCTGGCGATCAAGCAGGGCTCGAGGTTTGTGCGGTGGGCGTTTCTGCTGGCGGCGTGCGCGATCGCGGGGCGGATGGGGTGGTATGTGGTGACAGGGAAGTGAACGAGCCGCCGAGAGGCCGGGTTGATTGGCCGGGGCAAAGAACTCGATTGGCCGCGGTGGGACTTGAACCCCGACGCCGCTCGAAGTGACACACACCTTGAGATCGGCGCGACCGCCGCTCGTCGAACGAATGGGGCTGACGTACCGCTCAGTGTTCCGCGAAGTCTGCACCCGGTCTGCCTCGTGCCCTCCGGCGATCGCGATCATCAGAGCGGCACGGGGCTTTCGTGCCTCGCGTCCGCGAGCGCGGTTGCGGGTGTCGTCTCATCCGCGTTCGTTCACGAGTTGCTTGCGGATCGCCTGCAACTCTCGCTTGCGTGTCTCGCCGGTCTTCGGGTACGCCATGTTGAGCGATCGGAGTGTGTCGAGGATGATCTCCGAGACGATCAGTCTCGCGTTGTGCTTGTCGTCGGCGGGTACGACATACCAAGGAGCCGCGAGTGTGCTCGTCGCGCCGAGGCACTCTTCGTAGGCGTTCTGGTACTGCTTCCAAGACGCACGCTCTTTCAGATCGTCTGGGCTGACCTTCCAGTTCTTGTCCGGGTCGTCGATGCGATCGAGGAAGCGTTTGCGCTGTTCTTCCTTTGAGAGATGAAGGAACACCTTGATGATACGGGTGCCGTTGCGACAGAGATGGCTTTCCAGATCCACGATGGACTTGAACCGACCTTTCCAGAGCTTCGCCGTGTTGAAGAGAGGCTCGGGAAGCCGCTCACCCCTGAGAATCGCGGGATGGACGCGGACGATGAGTACTTCCTCGTAGTACGAGCGATTAAAGATGCCGATCCGCCCGCGTTCGGGCAGACATTGCGTCGTGCGCCACAGGAAATCGTGGTCGAGCTCGGTCGCGCT
>JBEIUO010000535.1:0-2929 GCA_040374335.1 Phycisphaeraceae bacterium | reverse complement strand
GCCCGCGAAGGGCCTGTGCGTGCGCCTGCCGCCGGGCCACCCGCTCGGCATCGGAGAGCGTCGCGTCGAGCGAGTCGAAGTACGCCACCATGGGTACCTTGGCGTCTATGGGCACGCAGCGGTCGCCGGGCAGGCGAACGGTCATGTCCGGACGGAGCTTTGCGCCATCGCCGTCTTCCAGGTTCGACTGCTCGGAGAAGTCGACGTTCTCTGTAAGGCCTGCGAGTTCGGCGATGTTGCGGAGGGAGATTTCGCCCCAGCGGCCCCGCTGGCGGTTGTCGCGGAGGGCCACGGACAGCGTTTGTGCGGCAGCGGAGGCCTTCTGTTGGAGGTCGGCGATCTGTTTGAGCTGTTCGCCCAGCGACTTGGAATCGCCTTCTCGCTTTTCTGAGAGCTCGCGCACGAGCCCCTCTTGCTTGGAGAGCTGTTCTCGCAGCGGCTTGAGGGTTTCGTCGATCGCAACCTGCTTCGCGGCGAGTTCCTGGGCGCTCAGTGCCGCGTGGCCCTCGAACTGTTCCTTAGCCTGTCGGAGAAACGTCTCGGAGGTAGCTTTGAGCAGATCCGCACCGGTAGCCTTGAAGGTCTCGGTGAGCGCGGTTCGGGCCTGCTCGATCGTGCTCTTAAGTTCGAGAATGTACTTCTCTCTCTCTTGCCCCTCGGTTTCGAGAGCTCGGAGCGACTGCAGGGCCAGGGAGCGTTGTTCGGTTAGCTCGTTTCGTTCGATGCCGGCCTGCTGCAAATCGGTGCGAGTCTGCGCCAGTTGCTTCTGGAGCGACTCGGCTGTGGCTGTCATGCTCGCCGCGGCCTGCAGTGCGGCAGCGTGTTGGCTCCGTAGCCCATCGCGTTCGGTGCGTGTCGTGACCAGTTCCGATCGGGCGTGTTCGGCTTCAACGAGCGACGTCGCGTTGGCGGCGCGCGCGATGAGCTTGGCCACTATGAAACCCACCGCCCCTCCGAGCAGCAGACCAAGTGCGGTTCCTCCGAGAAAGGAAAGTGCATCCATGACAAGGATGGTAGCGATCCGAACAGGCTTTCGATCGACCTTCCTTGCGCGATGAAAGTGGGATCAAGCCGGATGTTACTTCATCACACCGTCGCGCTTCGCGAGGCGTTTGGCGATTCGGATGCCGCTGTCGAGTGCGCCTTCCATGTAGCCGACGAACTTGTAGCAGGTGTGTTCGCCGGCGATGTGGAGGCGGCCGTTCGCGTGGGCCTGCGCCATGAGGGGGCCGACGGTGGTGACCTGACCGGGGGCGGGGAAGGAGTAGCTGGCGAGGACCCAGGGGTCTTTGGGCCAGTCCATGTAGCGGGACTGGACGAAGTTGTCCTTGAAGCCGGGGTAGAAGGACTCGTAGGCCTCGGCGAAGGCCTTGTCGCGTTCGTCCTTGGACATCGCGAGGGCACGCTCGCAGGAGGGGCCGCCGGCGAAGCCGGTGAGGCATGCGCCGCCGTTGTCGTCGGAGACGTCGCCCTGGGCGTCGGTGCCGTCCCAGGTCATGTTGATGAGGCCGTCGGACAGGGCGTACTGGCTGCGCTTGGGCTCGAGTTTCTCCCAGAAGCGGGTCTTCACGTGGGCGAAGTACTTGGCGTTCAGGCCCATCTGCGGGTCCATCGCGGCGGGGAGGCCGGGGGCGATCTGGATCTTCTTCCACATCGCGGGGGGGACGGTGAGGACGACGTCGTCGCACTCGAGCGTGCGACCGTCGCGGGCCTCGACGACCATCTTGTCGCCCTTGAGGGTGATCGAGCGCACCGGCAGCCCGGTGGTGATGCGGTCGCGGCCGATGCCGTCGGCGAGCAGCCGGCTGAGCGCGTCGTTGCCGCCCTTGCAGCGGTAGATCTCGGAGTCGGTCCAGTACTTCTCGAGCAGACCGCCCTTGACGGCGGCGAGTTGGCCCAGGAGCGACTGCTTGCCCGCGTCCTGGCCGTTGTCGGAGGTCTGGTTGATCCACATGGCGCGCGTGACGGCGGCGGAGACGTCGAGGGAGTTGATCCACTCCATGGTGGAGGTCTTGTCGAGCTTCGCGGCGTCGGCCGCGGTCCAGGGCGTGTCGGCGTCGAGGGCTCGGCGAGGGCGTTCATCTGGTTGAGGGCGGTTTCCATCTCTTCCCAGAGGGCTGCGCCCTCATCGCCGGAGAGGGGTTTGCCGTCGATGATGACGGGGTACTCGCATTCGCCTTCGTCCTCGGTGACGTCGAGCCATTCGAGCTTGAACTGTTCGGCGTAGTTGACCCAGGCGGGGTGGTTGCTGCCGATGAGTTCGGCGCCGCCTTCGATGTTGCGGCCCTTGATGAACTCGTTCTTGTTCGCGGCGTTGAAGGAGAGGACGCGGCCGCCGACGCGTTCGCGGGCTTCGAGGAGAGTCACGTCGTACCCGGCGGCCTTGAGCTCGAAGGCGCAGGCGAGGCCGGAGAACCCGGCGCCGATGACGACGACGCGCTTCTTAGAGTCGCGGCCGAGTGGGGAGAGGCCCATGGCGGAGCCGGAGGAGAGGAGCAGACCGGCGGAGGCGGCGAGGGTGGCCTTGAGGAAGTCGCGGCGGTCCTGCGCGGTGCGCGGGGTTCCGTAGCGGGAGGCGAGCTGGGCGATGAGGGAACGTGCCATGGGTGTCTGCTCCGTGCGGTGCGAACCTCGGAAAAACCCCGCGTCGCCGTTGGGCGGAGCGGGGTTGAAAGCGTGAGGGGATTATTCGTCGTTGGTGGGGCCGGCGCAGAGCATCCAGAGCTTGAAGAAGTTCATGACCTGCTGCTTGGAGAGCTTGTTGGCGTTGAGCTTGTACTCAACCTTGCTGCTGGCGACGGTCTCGCCGGTCATGGAGTCGGTGTAGGTGATGCGGCCGGTGAGGCAGGGGACGGAGTTATCGACGGCGAAGAAGGCGTCTTCGTCGGACATCTTCTCGAAGGCGGCGGCCTCGTTGGAGGCGGACTTG
>JBEIUO010000661.1:0-2380 GCA_040374335.1 Phycisphaeraceae bacterium | reverse complement strand
GGTATACAGAGAACTACAACGGCTCGGAGAACTCGATCGCGGGGATCTGCGACACGACCGGGCGGGTGTTCGGTCTGATGCCGCATCCCGAGCGCTATCTGGATTGGACACGTCACCCCTACTGGACCCGCCTCCCTGCTTCTGTCCGCGGTCTGGAGACGCCGGGCCTGCGGATGTTCCGCAACGCTGTCGAGGCAGTCACGCACGCAACCGTCTGACGACACCCGTTCACATATGTCTCAACTGCCCCCGCACCTGAGACCCACGACGTTCGATGCCTCGCGCATCGAGCACGATCGCGCGTGTCCATCATGCGGGTACAACGTGCGTGGCCTTCGAGTTGGGGATCGGTGCCCGGAGTGTGCGACTCCCATCACGGGCGGAGCGGTGGCACGCTCCGACACGCTGGGAAGCGCGTCGGTGGCGTACCTCCGCCAGTTTGCCCGGGGCAGCATGCTGATGGGCGTGGCCGCGGCACCGTTCTTTGGCCTTTTGTTCCTCGCCGCGTTCTTGGGGCGCGGGGGCGGGAGCCTGCTGCTCGGTGCGACGGCGTTGGGTGCGCTCTGTTCAGTGGCGTGGGCTATCGGCGTGCAGCTCGCGACCACACCACGCCCGGCCCATGAGGACTCGCCGCGTTCGGCGGATGAGTCGTGGTCGACGTTGCGGACGGTCGCGCGGCTTAGCCAATGGGCCTTTGTGGTGTCGCAGCTTTGCTGGGCGGGGGCCGCCCAGATTGCAGTAGGTATGGGCGGAATCACCCGGGCGGCGAGCCTGCTGTTCGGTATGGGGCTGTTGTTCGCCGCGGTCGGGGCTGTCGGCCTCTGCTTTGTGCTCGCCTACATGATTCGGATCGCCCACTGGGCGGACGACACGGAACTCGTGGATCGCCTCAAGCTGATCCCGGCGTTGCTCGCCATCTCGTTCTTCATACTCCTCATTGCAGCCGTGGTCGGTCCCAAGCTCGGTGGCGGGATCATCTCGTTCATGCTGGTTCCGATCGCGGGGATTTCGCTGCTCACCCTGATGTACAGCGTGTGGGTCACCGCTTCCACGTGCTGGCGTTTCGGATCTTTGGGGTTCTGGTCGCTGGAGAACCGCAAGACGGCGCTCAGCTCCGATCAACGCCGCTCGTCGCGGATCGTCAAGCGGATCGAAGACGGAATCGCGAAGCCCAAGGGCACCGTCTCGGCCCCCCCACCGCCGCCCTCGAACACCGGTCCGCAGGGCAACTACCTGCCCAGGGCCGCGACCATCGAGCCGCTCGACATCGTAGAACCGGGGAAGTCGCAGTCATGACCTGGGCATGAACGCCCTCGCGTCGACGATCGGGTCCAAGCCCGCGTTGGCAGCAGAGAGCGCCGCGCGGGTTCTCGCGGCGTCCTGAACGAGTCCCGCTCGATCGAACAACTCCGCCGCGAGCCGCCAGTGGTGTTCGGCTTCCGCGGCGTCGCGTCGCTCGTGGGCGAGCATGCCGAGGCTGTGGTGGGAGCGAGCGAGCCCTTCGGTACGGCCGAGTTTTTCTTCGAGATCGCGGGAAGACTCGTGGTACTTCTGCGCGAGCGTCGCGTCTCCGCGGTCGCTGCTGAGCTGCCCGAGATTCGCGTAGTCGTTCGCGAGACCGGCGAGACAACCAAGGCGAGAGTTGATCTCCGCAGCGCGGGTGAGCAGACGCGAGGCGATGTCGAGTTCGCCCTTGGCACGGTGCACGAGGGCGAGGTTGCCGCAGTTTCGGGCCACGGCCTCGTCGCGGCCGAGCTTCTCGTCGAGCGTGAGCGCTCTGCGCAGCCAGTGCTCGGCCTGTTCGTACTCGCCGCGTCGGCGATGAAGCAGGCCGATGTTTGCGAACTGAGCGGCGACACCGGCGGCGTCACCGGCATCGCGGCTGATCTGGAGGCTCTGTTTGGCGAGCTTGAAAGCCCGGACGATCTCGCCGCGAGCCTTGTCAAGGCGGGCGAGACCGGAGAGCGAATCCGCGTGGCCCTGCTGATCGCCGGCGAGTTTGGCGAGCTTGAGTGCGGTTTCGTGGAGCCTGCGAGCGTCGTCTGGGCGTCCGAGTGCCTGATGGGAGAGGGCGAGGTTTGAGACGGCTTCGGCCTCGGTGGCGCGATCGCGGATCGCGCGGGCCTTGGAGATTGCGCGTTCGAACATCTCGCAGGACTCGGGTGCTCGGCCGCGCCGCCTGAGGTACTTGCCGTACTCGATGAAGGCTCGGAGGTGATCCGGGCGGGCGACGGCGAGCATGAAGGCGGCTTCTGCGCGCGCGAGCATCCCGGCGTTTGCCAACCGCAGCGCTTCCTTCAGCGGGTCCTCGCCCCCATCCTCCGCGGCAACGATCGGACGTTCGCCGGTGATGGAGTCGAGCCACATACGGAAGGAGCTG
>JBEIUO010000454.1:0-3317 GCA_040374335.1 Phycisphaeraceae bacterium | reverse complement strand
TCCGGCAGGCGGGCGCGGAGGGGATCTCGATGGAGGACCCGCGGATCAAGGAGCTGGTGGACGAGATCGTGCGGATCTCGACGCGCTTCGGGATTCTGACGGAGTACACGGCGTTTCTCGCGACGGAGAGCGGGGAGTTCAAGGACGCGGATCGGGACGGGGTGATCGACATGGCGGGCGCGGCGGCCTCGGTGAATCTCCGGGAGCTGGCGGTGGAGTCCAGGAGCGGCGAGGCGGCGGTGCGTCAACAGATGGACTACAAGGCGAAGCAGTCGGCGGCGCAGGTGGGCAACAACGCGATGTACTTCGGCGCGGGCGTGGCTGAGGTGCAGGTGCGCACGGTGCAGTACTCGGCGGATCGGACGTTCTTCCTCCGCAACAACCGCTGGGTGGATTCGCTCGCGCTGGCGAAGGAGGGTGAGAAGCCGGACCGTGAGGTGACGGTGGGTTCGGCGGAGTACATGGAACTGGCGGCGTTGCTCGCGGGGCAGGGGCGCGGGGCGAACCTGGCGTTTGACGGCGAGGTGCTGTTGCAGGTGGGCGCGGAGCGGGTGCTCGTGAAGCCTTGACGGATTCGATACGCTGAAGGAACGCGGGGCGGCCGGGTGGTCGCCCCGCGTGTGCGAAGGAGGTCTGCCGTGCCGCTTGGACGAGTGCTTGTGGTGGAGGATGACGCCGCGATCCGCAGGGGGATCTGTGATTCGCTGAAGTTTGCGGGGTATGAGACGGTGGAGGCGGTGGATGGGCAGGCGGGGCTGACGGCGGCGTTGACGGTGGAGCCGGACATCGTGTTGCTGGATGTGCTGATGCCGCGGATGGACGGGTTTACGGTGCTTGCGGAGCTGAGGAAGTCGAAGGCGACGCTGCCGGTGATTGTGCTGACGGCGAAGGGGGAGGAGCAGGACCGGGTTCGGGGGCTGAAGCAGGGGGCAGACGATTACGTGGTGAAGCCGTTCAGCGTGAGCGAGTTGCTGGCGCGGGTGGAGGCGGTGCTGCGGAGATCGGCGGAGAGGCCTCGGGCGGTGGCGAAGCTGGGGATCGCGGGGCGGGAGATTGATCTGGAGCGGCGGGAGGTTTCGCTGCCGGGTGGTGTGCGGGAGTTGATGAGCGAGCGGGAGACGGAGTTGCTGGCGTATCTGGTGGCGAACCGGGGGCGTGCGGTTTCGCGGGACGAGTTGTTGTCGCGGGTGTGGGGGCTGGATCCGCGGGGGATGCACACGAGGACGGTTGACATGACGGTGGCGAGATTGCGCGAGATCCTGCGGGATGATCCGGCGGCACCGTCGGTGATTGTGACGGTGCGTGCGAAGGGGTACATGTTGGCGGCCGAGGGCGGCGGGGGGGCGGAGTCGTGACGTCGACGCGATGGACGTGGGTGTGGTACGCGGCGTGCGCGATCGCGGTGATGGGCGGTCTTGGGTGGTCGTCGCTGCAGGCGCTGGAGTTTGAGCGGCGGGAGGCGCAGGCCAAGGCGGACGCGGCGGTGCAGGAGTCGGTGCGGCTGTCGCTGTGGCGGATGGAGAGTGCGCTGGCTCCGATCATCGCGCGGGAGGCGGCGCGGCCGTACTTCGAGTATCGGTCGTTTTATCCGACGGAGCGTTCGTTCACGAACATGATGAACGACTACAAGCCGGGTGAGGTGGTCGTGCCGTCGCCGCTGCTGCGGGTGCCGGAGTCGCCGGTCTTGCTGCACTTTGAGTTGGATGATGCCGACGGTGCGATTCGGTCGCCGCAGGTGCCGTCGGGGGCGGTGTCGCAGGGGGCGGAGACGTTTTCAACGGGTTATGAACTCGCGACGGCGCAGGCGCGGCTGCAGGTGTTGACCGACGCGATGGCGGCGCGGCGGGGGGATGTGAAGGACAAGCGGGGGCGGAGCGGTGACGGGGTGTTTGACGCTGCGCCACCGCCGCCGGCGGTCGCGAGCGGGAGTGCGGCGGAGGCGGGGCTGGATGAGCCGCGGGCGCCGGGCGAGGCGCAGCCGGGGGGGCCGGAGTACACGCGCGAGATGAAGGTGGCGCAGGGGCCTCGGGCGGAAGCGGGGGAGCAGCCGAAGACGGAGGGGGAGAGGCTGGAGACGGGCAAGCCAGCGGCGGCGAAACAGGACGCAAGTAAGCAGGAGATAGCAAAGCAGGAAGCGGCTGATCCGCGGCAGGTGTCGCAGAATGTGGCGGAGTACGAGCAGCGGGTGAAGTCGAACGAGGCGTACAACCGGCCGGTTCAGGTGCAGTCGCAGTCGCGGGACTTGAAGGAGCTCGTGTCGAACGCGGGGGCTGAGCTCGATGCTGCCGGGGCAGCGGGGACGGGCGGGGGTCCGGCAGCGCCGCAGATCATGTTGGGCGCTGTTCCCGGGGCGCCGCAGGGTGATCGGGGTGCGTTGCTGTTTGGTGCGGATCGGGTGTTGGCGACATCGGAGGCGACGCCGGTGGTTCAGAGCGAACTCGAGCCGCGCTGGATTGGTGAGGGTGAGGACGCGAAGCTCGTGATGACGCGCGAGGTCAGCGTGGGGGAGAAGCGGTGGGTTCAGGGGTTCTGGTTGGACTGGGCGGGTCTACGGACGTTGCTGCTCGATGCGGCGGGCGGGTTGTTGCCGGGTGCGACGCTGGTTCCGGCGGGTGACGCGGCGCTCGCGGACCCGGCGTCGTTGGGTCGGAGGCTGGCGGCGATTCCGGCCGAGTTTGTGGTGCCCGCGGGGGAGCCGGTGCGGATCGCGGCGTGGTCGCCGCTGCGGACGACGCTGGTGATGACGTGGATCGGGGCGCTGGGTGGGGTGGTTGCGATCGGGTTGGTGTTGCGCACGTCGAACGAGTTGGCGGAGCGTCGCGGGCGGTTTGTGTCCGCGGTGACGCACGAGCTCAGGACGCCGCTGACGACGTTCTGCCTGTACTCGCAGATGCTCAGCGACGGGATCGTGAAGGATCCCGAGGCGCAGCAGAGCTACTTCAACACGTTGCGGGCGGAGAGCCAGAGGCTCGCGCGGATCGTCGAGAGCGTGCTGGATTACGCGCGGCTGGGGCGGCGAAAGCCGGGGAACGGGAAAGTGGTGATGCGGGTCGGGGAGTTGGTGGATCAGTGCGTGGGTGCGCTCGCGGCGCGGTGCGAGCAGGCGGGCATGGAGCTAGTCGTGGATCGCTCGGGGGACAGCGATCAACCCGTGACGACGGATCCAGCCACGGTGGAGCGCGTGCTGTTCAACCTCGTTGACAACGCGTGCAAGTACGAGTCGGAGTCGAGCGACAAGCGGGTGCACATGGAAGTTCGTGTGAGTGTGCGGGAGGTGGAGATCCTGGTGCGCGACCACGGGCCGGGGATCGAGCGCG
>JBEIUO010000166.1:0-6088 GCA_040374335.1 Phycisphaeraceae bacterium | reverse complement strand
CCCCCCCCCCCCCCCCCCCCCCCCCCCCCCCCCCCCCCCCCCCCCCCCCCCCCCCCCCCCAAGGGACCCATTGGAACAGTGGCGAACGGCCAGCGATCGCCTGCAAAGGGGGTAGTTATGACGCGACTGTCGCTTGCGGTGTTGTCGTGGTGCGCGTGGTTGTGTCCCGTCCAAGTGATATTGGTTCTTACGAAAGCAGCGAAGCGATCAAGCGTGTCAAGCGCCATGATCTGCGGCGATACTCCTTTCTTCGGGTGGAGCGCACTACGCGGTACGATCTTCTTCGTGCCGCAGCCGGGGGAAGACTGCGGTGCCGCAGGAGTTCGCTCGCGACGAGGGAAGGTCTTCGGAAGCCAGGGCGGCTTCCCGTACGAACACGCCCACTCCCGCGGCCGTATACCGTGCTCATGCCTGGAGCCCCGCCTCGCGCCCACAAAGGAGACATCGTGCACGCATCTCTGTTGCTCTGTGCCGCGGCGGGTGTGGCTGCCGTTCTTGGGTGCCAGCCGGGAAGCGCAAACCCGCCGAGTGAGGCGGTGCAGGCTGGCCCCGCTGCGTCGTCGGCCGGGCCGCTCGATGCGTTTGCGCGGCTTGTCGGCGGGCGGTGGAAGATGACGACGACGGCGGGCCGGGACACGTACGACACGTGGATTTGGGGGCCTGGGGAGCAGTCCATTCGCTCGATGCGTCTGGGGACGCAGCCGATTGGCGAATGAAGCGGACGCGAGGGTTCGCGTCCGCTTCGGGGGGGCTGATGATGGCTGCGTGCAGCGTGTTGGCGGGGATCAGAAGCCGCGGGGGATGACGCCGACGAGCAGGAGGACGATCACGATTACGAGGAGCAGGCCGAGGCCGCCGCTGGGGCGATAGCCCCAGTTCTTGCTGTATCCCCAGGTGGGGAGGCCGCCGACGAGAAGGAGGACGAGGAGGATGACGAGGATGAGTCCCATGGATGCTCCGTGTTGAGGGTTGTGGTTGCGATACAGAAACAGAGGACGATTGGAGTTGGCTGTCGAGTAGGTGGATCGGCGGGAGGGGGGCGTGGTGAAGGCGGAGAAGGTGAGTCGTCGAGTCTGCTGTGACGCGTGTTGCTCTAGATGTGTGAAGTACGAGTGTCGCGTTCCGGGGCGAGTTGGTTGTGACATCATGATGCGGCGGTGAGCGGACTGGGGCAATGGAGGAGAGTTGCTCGATGTGCGGACGGGGGCGTCTGCGCGACAAATGAATGCGGGAAGATTCCTCCATGGAGAACGGGGTGGGCGTGCGCAATGGTTCGCTTGATCGTCGCGGGCTCGCGTCGTACGGCGGGGTAGGGGGCTGTCGAAGTGATGATGGTGATCGGTGCGATGCGGGATGGATGGCGGCGTGTGGCGGGGTACGGCCTTGCCGGGCGGGGGCGTGGGGCGAGGCTCGTGCGCGGTGTTGTGGCGTTCGGTGCCTTGAGGAGCAGAGTCGATGATCAGTCAGACGCAGACACTCGTGACGAATCGGGCTCCCGCGGCGCGTGGCGCGGCACCTGCGCGACGACCGGGCGTGAAGTCGAGGTCGTCGGAGGCGGGCGTGGTGTGGATGGGGAGCGCGGGGATGCACGCGGTGCGGTTCGCCTTTGTGCGGTTGCTCGCCGACACGTGTACGCTGCGGGACCTGTACGCGAAGCACGGCGAGCAGTCGAGAGGGCCTCTCGCGAAGGTGTTTGGCCTGATCTGTCAGCGGCATCGAGTTGAGCATGAGCGGCTGGTTGCGATTCTCGCGGCCCACATCCGGGGGTTGGGGGAGGATGCGCTCGTGATGTCGGGTGATATCGCGGTGCATACGTCCGTCCCGCGGCCGCCGCGGGGCAGGGAGACGCTGGTTGTGCAGATCGATCGCTTGATCGACGCCCACGAGCGGATCGCCGAGCAGGCGATCGCGCTGATGGCGTGCTGCGCCGGTACTCGGATGCACGGGCTCGCGTGCGACGACACGCTGTTGATTGCTTCTGAGCTTATTCTCACCGGCGAGTTGCACGTGTGGCTGCTCGCCCAGCATCTCAAACGCGTCTCTGGCGCGTCGACGGATGAAGAACAGACCGCGAGCCCCTTTGGGAGTTTCATTCCGCCGCTGTGCTGAGTTGTCCATTTCCGCGGCGAGCCGGCGGCGTTGCCGGGGTTTCTTGTCGCACCATCACCGGGCGATCGCGCCCACTTCGAGAATCGAGGATTTCATGTCGCGTCACACCCAGTCTCATCAGCAGCATGCGCAGGGCAAGGCGAGCGCGGTCCAGGATCAGCGGCACGCGGTTGCGGCACCGGCCGCGGCGGTGAAGTCGGCGGGGTGTTCCGCGGGATCGGACGAGAGTGGTTGTCTGCCTTTGGCGGATCACATCCGGGCTCGGGCGTACGAACTCTCGCTGGCGCGCAACGGTGGCGAGGGGGATGCCGAGGGCGATTGGTGCCAGGCGGAGCGGGAGCTTTCGGTCGGTCCGAAGACGGGCGGATGAGAGCGTGATGACGCCGGTATGGGGTGGGGGACACGGGTGCATGCGTTGACCGGAGGAGCGGCGCTCTGGGGCGTTGCACTCGTGTCGCTCGGCGCGGGCTGCGCTCGGGCGATGGCGTGTCTGTTCGCGGCCAGTCTCCCTGGGTGGAGCTCGTATCGAGAGATTCCCGGTGGTCCGTGCTCCGGTCGCGGGCCGCTGATTGGGGGCGGAGGGAAGCGGTTCGCGTGTCCGTGGATGAGGGTGGGAGGTCGACTCGCACGGCGATGCGGACCATGTTGTGCCGGGCGCCGCGACGTGGCGTTCGCCACCAACTCTGCACAGGGAAACACCGGATGCTGCACATCAAGCCGCTTGACCCGATCGTCCCGATCTTCCAGCAGGTGTCCACTGAGGTCTCCCCCGTGGTGCTCGTCAACTTCTTCACCGTCGCGGAACGCGATGTTCCGGCGTTGCTTGAGGCTTGGGAGGCGGACGCGAACTGGATGAAACAGCAGCCCGGCTATATCTCGACTCAGTTGCACAGGGGCATCGCGGGGAGCACGGTGTTCCTGAACTACGCGGTATGGGAGTCGGTTGCGTGCTTCCGGGCGGCGTTCAATCATCCCGATTTCAAGGCGGCCTTGGCCCAGTACCCCGACTCGGCCGTTGCATCCCCGCATCTGTTTTCGAGGCTCACGGTGCCCAACCTGTGCGTTGGGCCGTAGGGCCAAGGAAGGACGCCGCGGTCACCGATTCAGGGTGGGGCGATCAACGTGTGTCGCGTGGATGATGTTGGAGGCTTGTGTCTCCCTACGATCACCGATGTGAGCGAGACAGTTCCATCTACCGTGTTGGTGACCGGCGCGACGGGGTACATCGGTGGGCGTCTGGCCCCGCGGCTGGTGGAGCGCGGGTACCGCGTGCGGTGTCTTGCTCGGAGCGCGGCGAAGCTCAGGGCGCGTCCTTGGGCGGCGCTCGGGAACGACCGTGTTGAGGTCGTCGAGGGTGATGCGGGCGATGAGGCGGTGCTGGAAGCGGCGATGCGTGGGTGCGTCGCGGCGTACTACCTCGTGCACTCGATGGACGTTGCCGGGCCGGCGTATCGGAGGCGCGATCTGATGCTCGCCGAGGCGTTCGGGCGTGCGGCGGCGCGGGCGGGCGTCGGGCGGATCATCTACCTGGGTGGGCTGGGAGAGACGGGCGCGGGACTCAGCGAACATCTTTCGTCACGGCGTGAGGTTGAAGAGGCGCTGCGTGGCGGCGGGTCTGGGGCGGGCGAAGCGGTGCCGGTGACGGTGCTGCGCGCGGCGATGATCATCGGGTCGGGTTCGGCGTCGTTCGAGATTCTTCGGTATCTCGTGGAGCGGCTGCCGATCATGATTACGCCGCGGTGGGTGAGCACGCAGTCGCAGCCGATCGCGGTGCGTGATGTGATGCACTACCTGATCGCGGCGTTGCAGACTCCGGCGACGGCGGGGCGGACGCTGGACATTGGCGGGCCGGAGGTTCGTACGTATCTCGAGATCATGAGGGAGATGGCGTGTGCGCTGCGTTTGCGGCGGCGATGGGTGATTCCCGTTCCGGTGTTGACACCACGACTGAGTTCATTGTGGATTCACCTCGTGACTCCGCTGCACGCGAGCATCGCGCGTCCGCTGGCGGAGGGGCTGAAGAATCGTGTGGTGTGCCGCGACGACGAAGCGGAGCGACTGATGCCGCATGCGCCGGGGCGTGAGCGGCTCACGATCCGGGGTGCGATGGATGCGGCGGTGCTGAAGATGCAGGAGGGGGGCGCGGAGACGTCGTGGTCGGACGCTGGGGTGATGCCCGGAGATCCGTCTTGGGCTGGGGGGACGGAGTTTGTTGATCGGCGGGAGGCGGTGACGTCGGCGGCGCCGGACGCGGTGTGGAGGTCGGTGTGCGTGCTTGGAGGGGAGCGCGGGTACTACGCCGCGGATTGGCTGTGGCGGTTGCGGGGGGTCATGGACCGGGTGATCGGTGGGCCGGGGCTGCGGCGTGGGCGGCGGAGCCCGGGCGAGCTGCGTTTGGGGGATGCGTTGGACTTTTGGCGTGTTTCAACGATTGAACCGCCGAACCGGCTGGTGCTGACGGCGGAGATGAAGCTGCCGGGCGTGGCAACGCTGGGTTTCGATGTGGAGCCATTGGCAACGGAGGGCGGGGGCACGCGGCTGGTGATGACGGCGCGGTTTCGACCTCGCGGGCTGCTGGGGATTGTGTACTGGTACTCGGTGCTGCCGCTGCACGGCGTCGTTTTCAGGGGGATGATGAGGGGGATGATTCGTGCAGCGGAGGGTGTGGGGGGCGGATGAGCGGGGCAGGGCGGAGCGGTTCGGGGTTTGAGGGGGTAGGCGCGGGGGCTGAAGAAATTTGGGACTGGTTGTGCAAGGAACCGGGGCCGGCGTGCAAGTCTCCTGCAGAAGAACACCCGATCGACCTCGCGGCGTGTAGGCCGCGGGCGAGCCGGACAAGCAGGCAAGCAGGAGAAGAGACATGCGGACGTTCATGAATGGATGTGGCGGACGGATGATGGGGATGCTGGTGGTGGCGGCGAGCGGGACGGTTGCATCGGCGCACCTGGGGAGCTTTGGCCCGAACGAGGGGTACAACCTTTCGATGTTCGTGGGGAGCAACAACTGGTGCGACGTGTCGTACTACAACGCGGGTCAGTATGGCCCGGCGTCGGGTGGTGGTTCGGCGGCGGCGATCGCACCCGATAGCGGGCTGTGGAGGCTGCGGAGCCAGAACGGCGCGTTCTTCGGGACGACGGCGGCGCGGAACGCGGCGGTTGGGACGGCCCCGCCCTACACGGCTGCTCCGCTGGTGGGCAGCACGGTTTCGTACATCGTGGGTGCGCACTTCAGCGGGCGGAACAACGACGGGTACAACCTGGCGTTGCGGAACGACAACCCAGCTGGCACGGGCGCGATTGTGTACGACTATTTCCTGGACACGTACGACACGGGTGGCCCGGTGGCAGCGAGCCAGTCGACGGGCGTGGTGACGTACGAGACGTACTTCATGACGGACCCGGACAGCCCGCCCAACTCGGACGGGACGTTCAGCGACAAGTTCCGGATGTCGTTCGTCGATTCGGCGGGGAACATCGGTGCGGAGTGGGGCTACTCGCGGGACAACCAGGTGGCGTACCGCGACGGGCCGTCGAGCGCATGGACGTACACGAGCTGGAACGCGGGGCCGGCGAACTGGAACGGCATCCGGATGGCCCTTGACCTGAGCAACGACACGTTCAGCTTCGACTACTACGACGATGCGACCACCTCCTGGAACTCGATCGTGACGGGTGCGTCGATGGGCACGGCGATGACGAACTTCACGACGATCCGTTGGCAGCTCGAGGACGCGGTGAACTTCGGGATCGGCGGGAAGAACTTCTTCGACGATTCTAGTTTCAGCGGGTTCGTCCCGGCGCCGGGTCTGGCGGGGCTGCTGCTGGGCGGGGGCCTGCTGTCGGCCCGTCGTCGGCGGAGCTGAGCGATCGGCTTGATGATTGAACGGTGAGAGCACAACGAGCGAGCGGCGGGCGACGAGCCCCCGCTCGTTTCTTTTTTGGGGGCGGATGGGTGGTGGGGGGTGTGCGGTGATTGGGGG
>JBEIUO010000104.1:0-7056 GCA_040374335.1 Phycisphaeraceae bacterium | reverse complement strand
CGTGCCCGCACCACGCCCCCTCCCCTCCCCACCCCGAGCGACAACGCCCAGGCGCACCCCCCGTGCGCGCCCGCCCTCGTCCCGCTCGAATCACCAACTCCCTTCGCCCCAACTCCCGCGCCAAATCCCGACCCCCTCGACGCGCCCCCGCCCCCGATCAACCCCGACATCATCCACACCCCGCGGCAACTCCAAACCCGCCCCGCCAACTCCACCCCGCACCACGCAGCGCCCCCCGAGCCCACATCGCCCGACCGTCCACTTTGCCACTCAACCACCTTGCCACTTCCGCTTCACCTTCCCCCAACCGCAGCGCCCCCCGCGTTCAAAGCGCCCGACCGGCCACTTGACCACTCGACCACTTCGCCACTTCTTCTCCCCTTCCCCCAGCCCCCTCGCGCCCGATCGCCAAGCCAAGCTGCCTAGCACGGGGTTCCTATTTGCTGGTTTGCTGCTTTTCGCTTTGCTGCTTTCCCCATCCCCTCGCTCACACGGGGCGATCTCCGTGCCCACCCCCCAACTCATCCGCAAGCCCGCACAACGCCGCGTAGTACTCCTCAACCCCCATCCCCAGCAACGCCGCCCCAAACGCCTCGCAATCCTCCGGCTCCGTGATGTCACCGTAGTTCACCGCAGGCACGTGATACGCAATCAGCAGCGGCCACACATCCCGCCTCCCCTCAAACCGAGGATGTATGAACAGACAAAACCCCTCCTTCGGATGTTCACCAAGCGCCGCCGCGTGCGCAAACTCGCCGGGCTCCAGCCCCGCGTCATCAAACCGCACGCCCATCGGATACCGCACAATCGCCCGATCGTCCAGCATCCGCATCATCGCCGCTTCATCCATCTCCGGCCCGTACCGAGCCCGCGCCAGCGCCGCACGCTCAAGGACGTGGTCCCGCAGCGCCCGCTTCCCATCCTCGCCGGTGATCCGCTCGCCCATCGCTCGCCTCACTTCTTCTCCGCAGGCTTCGGCTCTTCCTTCGCCGGCGCCGGCTCGTACCGCTTCCGGAACTCCTCAAGCTCCCGCTTGCGCTTCAGCTCAACCTCCGGATCCGTCTTCCCAAGATACCACTTGTGGTCGTCCGAGTTCAGCACCTCGTCCAGCTTCGCCCGCAGCTCCTCCGCCGCCTTCGCCTTCTTCGCGTCCGCACTCCCGAGGTTCGCGTCGATCAAGTGCTTCAGTTGCGGCACCATCTCCGTGTAGAACCGCTTCGAAACCTCGTACGTCCCGTGCCAGTGCGCGTAGTCCGGCGCCATCATCGAGGCCCCGTGCCGCGCACTCCGCCCCTCGTGGTGCCACAGCTCGTACCACGTGAAGTCCAGCTCGTTCGTGAACTGCACCGGGTTCAGCAAAGGCTTCGCCAACGCGTACAGCTCCTTGCCAGGAATCGCAAACTTCGTGTTGTACAGCTCGATGAACGCGTCGTACTGCGTGTAGAAGTTCGTCACCCACATCGTGTCATGGCAGTTGATGCACACGTCCACCATGTTCTTCCGCCGCGTCTGCCACGTGATCGCAGCCCCCGGCAGCCCCATCTTCGCGTCCGCCACCTCCGGCCTGATCGAAACCTCGGGCCTGTTGTTCCAGCTCAACCGGAGCCCCACGTCATGCGTCACACCCTGCTTGCGAGTCGCGGACATGTGACACGTCGAACACGTCGGCCCGCTGTGGTAGTCCTCGCCCACGATCCACTTGTTGTTGTCCAGGTTCATCTTCGCCAGATTCGAGAAGAAACTCGCGCCGTGCTTCGACGACTCGTAGATCTCCTTCTGCGGATGATCCGGCCCCAAGTGGCACTTGCCGCACGTATCAGGGTACCGCGCCTGCGCAGCGCTAAAAGCGTGCGTCGTGTGGCACGCGTTGCACGAACCCTCCGTCCCGTCCGGGTTCAGCCGCCCGATCCCGCTGTTCGGCCAGCTCGCCGGATCCAGCTTCCCACCCGGCAGCACCTTCACCTCCGCGCCGTGACACTGCTGACACCCCGACACCACCGCCGCCGACTGCCCCTCCGGATGCCCCGGCGTCTTGAACCCGTGGTTCCCCGCCACCACATCCGCCAACACGTTGTCCAGCGACCCAAGGATCCGCCCCGCCTTCGAGTGCCTCGACGCCGTGAACTCCTCGACCTCCTTCGAGTGACACCGCGAGCAGTCCCGCGGCGTCACCAGCACCGCGATCGTCTGCCCGAAGTGCGTGTACGCGTCCGGCTCCCCCTCCGTCGCCGTGTGGCACTCGAAGCACCCGACGTTCGCGCGGTAGTGCTTGCTCGATCCCCACTGCTCGTACAACGCCGGGCTGTGCTCCTTGTGGCACGCCACGCACTGCTTCGTCTGATCCGACATCTCACGCGGGCCAAAGGCCTGCCCGCTCGCCAAGGTCGCCGACAGAAGCGGGAAAGTCGCCGCGATCAGTGTGGTTGTCTTCGTCATGGTCTCAAGGTCCTTGCAGTTACCGACGACCCCGCTCGCGGGGCCCTCGTTTCAGGCCGGTTGCTCCGAATCAGGGTGGTACGGCCGATCAAACGCCAGCTTGCCCGACAACACCGGGATCGTCACCCGCACCAGAATCGTGAACACCAGGAACCCAAACGCCACGATGCCGGCCGAGATCAGCCACTCGTTCAGCGTCGGGAAATACTCCACGATCTCGCCCAGGGGCGACGGCACGAACGCCGGGATCACCAGCCCCATCCCCTTCTCGATCCACACCCCCACGATCATCATCACACACCCCACCGTCAGCAGCGGCCGCGACCGCGAGAACGGCGTGTACAGGATGATCAGCCCGATCAGGTTCAGCCCCACGCTCGTCCAGATCCACGGCACCAGCGCGTGCCGCCCTTCCAGCCCGATGAACAGGTACCGCGCGCTCGCCACGTGCGCCGAGTCCGTGTAGAACTCGGTGAACACCTCCGACGCCAGCAGGAACATGCTCGCCGACATCGCCACCCGCACGATGTTCCGCAGCGTCATCAACGCCTTCTCCGGCACCCGGTAGTCCGTGAAGCGATCGATCACCTGCAGAGCGATGATCAGGATCGACGGTCCCGCCGCGAACGCCGCCGCCACCAGCCGGGGCGCGATCACCGCCGAGTTCCAGAACGGCCGCCCGCCCAGCCCGCAGTACAGGAACGCTTCCACCAACTGCGTGCTGAACGCCCAGAAGATCGCGACGAACACGAACGGGATGTAGAACAGCTTGCTCGGCTCCTGCCGCCGGTACGCGCAGTAGATCAGGTACCCGCAGATGTGCACGTTCAGCGCCATGTACCCGTTCAGCGAAATCACGTCCCACGTCAGCATCGAAATCGGGAAGTTGAACCGCAGCATCATGTGGTGAAACCGGTCCGGCCGCCCAAGGTCCACCACCACAAACAGGAGCGACATCGTGATCGTCGCCACAGCAAACAGCTGCGCGAAGATCACCAGGTGACTCAGTTCCTTGTTCCGGTACACGTACACCGGGATCACCAGCGTCGCCGCCGCCGCCGCCATCCCCACGAAGAACGCGAGGTTGGAGATGTACAGCCCCCACGACACATGGTCGCTCATCCCCGTCACGCCCATCCCGTGCACGATCTGCTTGCAGTACGCGTTCAGCCCCACCAGCGCAACCGCCGACAGCGCGAACATCCACACGTAGTAGATCGCCGGCCCCACAAAGCTCAGCCGGAAACACCGGTACAGAAAGGTCGCGTAATGAATCATGCGCAGCTCCCCTTGCCGCACCCGCACGAGCCCCCGCACCCCTCACCCTGCGCCAGCGTGCTCTCCGCCGACGCATACCCCATCGACACCGCCACCGCCTGCGCCTCAGGATCTAGCGAAAGCGGGTACCGCTCGTCGAAGTAGTAGAAGAACCGAGGCAGTGTCCCCACCTCCTCCTTCAGCACGAAGACCCGCTTCGTCTTCAAGATCTGCGAGACCTCGCTCTCCGGATCCAGCACGTTCCCGAACTTCCGCGCCCCTGTCGGACACGCCTCAAGACACGCCGGCAACTTCCCCTCCCGCGTGCGATGGAGACAGAAATGGCACTTCTCAACCACGCCCTTCGGCCGCGGCCTGTTCGACAGATACCCCATCGTCGGGTTCAGCTGATCCTCGGGGATCTTCGGCTCCGTGAAGTTGAACCGACGCGCCCAGTAAGGGCACGCCGCTTCGCAGTACCGGCACCCGATGCACCAGTCGTAGTCGATCACCGTGATGCCGTCCTCGTCCTGCCACGTCGCCTCCACCGGGCACACCTTCACGCACGGTGGATTCGCGCACTGGTGGCACTGCACCGGCATGTAGAAGTGGTTCGCGTCCGGCACCGTCGGCCGGTCGTAGTGGTGGTTCCCCTTCTCCAGGTCCAGCGTCCCACGCGGCATCTCGATCACGCGGATGTACTGGATCTCGGGCGCGCGGCTCTGGTTGTTCTCGTCCACGCACGCGTGCACGCACTTGCGGCACCCGATGCACCTGCTCAGGTTGAGCGCGTACACGAACTCCACGCCGTTCTTCGCGCGGAAGTCCTTCACGTCCGGCCTCACCTTGTACCGGTGCTCAACCTCTCGACGGATCCGCTCCAGCGCGTGCTCCATCTCCTCCGCGTTCATTTCCTTGTAGTGCTTCTGCAAGAACTTGTCGATCGAGAACTCCTCCTCGACCTTCAGCTCCCGCAGCGGGTTCAACGCGGCAGCCAACGCCGCGATCCCGCCCGCCACCGCGGTCCCCGTCCTCAGGAAACTCCGACGCGAGAAGTTCGGTGCCGAACTCTTACCCGCGGACTTGCCTTCCCAGATGCGCAGGCTCAATGGTCGCCCTCCTTCTTCTCGTCGTGCTCGCCCTTCGGCCGCGACCAGGTGCTCAGCGGCGAGTGCTTGTGCCCGTGCCCCTCGCGCTCCGTGGGCTGCTCGCCCATCCGCAGCGTCTCCGGCCCCGGCAGCGGCGCCATCGGCTTGTACGCCGGCGAGTGCGGGTCGTGGCACTCGTTGCACGTTAGACGCCGGTGGGCCTCGTTCTGCGGATCCCACGAGCCCAGCGTCTTGCCGTGCATCCCCTTCTGCCAGTCGCGGTACACCGTGCCGTGGCACTGCGAGCACAGCCTCGGCGTCTCCTCGAAGCCGACCAACGTGCCGTCGTGCGGCACCAGCTTGTCGCGATCGGTCCCGAAGTGGCAGTTCATGCACCGCGTATTCATGCCGTGGTTGATCACGATGTCCTTGTGCTGCACCAGCACCCGCTTCTCCACCGGCGACTCCGTGAACAGCTTGTGGCACTCGCTGCACGAGTGGTTCATCACGCCCACCTTCGCGTTCTTCGCGTCCGTCAGCGGCGAGCGGAACGCGTTGCGGGGAAACTCCTCCCGCGGCACCACCCGGACCTCGCCGATGGGAATCTCCGCCGACGGCGACGCCAACGCCAGCCACGCCGCGATCACCATGAACGCCGGCCCGATCAGCCAGCCGACGATCGCCGCGTTGCGAGAGGGACTGCTCATTGCGGGTCCTCCGGCTTCGACGCGGGCAGCGGCGGCTTCGCGTCCGGGAGCACCAACGCGTTGATGTCACGCGTGTACTCCTTCGCGGCATGGCACCCCGGCGCACAGCTCCCGCCCGACTCGGTCTTCTTGAAGTTGATCTCGAGCAGCCAGTTCGAACTCCCAAACGGCACCGACTCGCGAATGTGCGCCGGCCGCTGCGAGGCATGAACCTCGTGGCACGCCCTGCACGTCCGACCCTTCTCCTGGTTCACGTGCAACGCGTGCAGGTTCTGCGTCCCGTTGCGGAACTGCGTGATCGAAGCACTCTTGGGCTGCGTCACCATCTCCGGAGAGTGGCACTTGAAGCACAGTTTGTACAGATCGAGCGAGAACGGCGAGTAGAACTCCGCGGGGTACTCGTCGGAGAGCAGCCTGAACTTCTGCCCCGCGTGCGGGTCGTGGCAAACCGTGCAGTGCCCATCGCGGATCGGGCCGTGCTTGTTGGGGTTGGCCGCGAACATCTTGGACATGTCCGGCAGGATCTTGCCGTTCTCTTCTTTGATCGGCGTGTTGTGGCACTTGAGGCACGTTTCCGGCTGCGACCCGCGCTGCAGCCCCGCGAGCTTGGAGGAGTGCGGCTCATGACAGGTCGTGCATCCGCCCTCGAGCGTGACGGCCCCGTGCACGACCGCCGCGCCGGCGGTCATCTGCTCGAACTTGTCCTTGTGGCACGACAAGCACAGCTTGGGCGCGGTGTCGCGGAGTTGGAACTTGTGATCGGAGGAGTGCGAGTCGTGGCAGTTCACGCAGCCTTCGTCGAGCGCCTTGTGGACATGAACACCGTCGCCCGGCTTGCCAGTATCGGCGTGGCAGGTCTTGCACAGGGTGTTGGCGTCGGCGAGTAGGAGTTTGGGGATTTCAGACGAATGCGCGACGTGGCACGTCGAGCACGCGCCGACGGCGACCGGGCCGTGGACGAAGGCCTTCTTCATGAACTGGTCGTTGTGGCACTTGGTGCAGAGGTCGCGGTTGGGATCAGCTCGCAGAACGGCCTTGTGCTCGGAGCCGTGGGGGTCGTGGCACTCCATGCACTTGCCGTCAACGACGGGGGCGTGGGTGTGCTTCTGGGTCGGCATCTGGTGGCACTTGAGGCAGAGCTGTTCCTGAGGGACGATCAGGGAGAACTTATGGTCGGGGATGGCACCCACCTGGATGTGGCACTGGGCACAGTCGCCCTTGGGGTTGTGGCGGACGGTGCGGTTGGCGATGTTGGTGTGGCACTCGGTGGTGGTGCAGTTGGTGGTGGGGGCGGTGGGGAGGTTGGCCTTGGGGGCGCCGGCGACTTGGGCGGTTGCCGCGGCGCAGGTGAGACCGAGGAGTGCGAGCGAGAGGAGGAGGTGTCGGGGCAGTCCCATTTCCGGGAAGATGCACATGGTGTGCCATTCCGAATCCGGGTTTCCGGGCCAGAAGTTCGGTTGGGTTCCCGTGGTGGAGAGTTTGGGGGTTGCGGGGCTCTTGAAACTGAGAAAGCGGGTTGTGAGGGCCTGGGAGGGGTATTGGGGCGCCGCGGCGGGGAGGCGTGGGGG
>JBEIUO010000847.1:0-1070 GCA_040374335.1 Phycisphaeraceae bacterium | reverse complement strand
CCTGTTCGACCACCCGCCCCTGCGCCTCGGCCTGGACCTCGGAGGCGGGCTTGAGCTTCTGGATGCTCGCGACGAAGGACTCGAGTTCCTCGGCCCGCTGAACCGCCCGCAGATCGGTGTTGGCATCACCGGCGGGTGACTTGATGCGGCCGATCCATTCCTCGGCTCCCTTCTTCAGCCGGACGCGGATCGACTCCCCCTCGTCGCCGAAGTCGGCGAGCGTCCGATCGATCGACACCATGCGGACGGCCGTGTCGGCCACGATCTTCGACGCATTGTCGAAGGAGTTCTTCGCGTTGGCTGTGACGAACCCCAGCACCACGGCGGTCATCATCGAGAGCATGCCGAGCACCGCCTTGACGTGCCCCTCGGTGGCGTCGTCGGTGAACTTCTCCGGCAGCACCCGCTGCATCTGGACCCCGGCCAGGGCCGCTAGAAAGATGGACATGAACACGAGCGCGGCGAACGTCAGAGCGGACATGAGATGGCTTCCGGTGACCGCGCGGATTATACCGCCAGCCTGCCCCGCCTTTCACGCCACGGAGCGGGCTGGAAAGGATGGCGGGGGCGGGTTCGACAGCTTCCGCCTGGTGGGGCAGTCTCCGTGCCCGGCGTCATGGCAGCCGACCAGCGGCTCCTCGACGCCGGTGCGGCCGCTACGTGCTCCCCCGACACAAGGTGGCCAACTGGGTTGGCCCGGGGCGCGGGCGGAAGTCCACACGCCCGGGTGCCAACGGCGTCGTCGAACTCTCGCCGTTTGACTTCTTGGACCGGCTGGCCGATCTCGTGCCGCCGCCGCGGAAGCACCGGCATCGCCCGCCGACTTGAAACAAGCCAGGGGTGTTCGTCCCGAATCACAAGCTCAGGGCCGCCGTCACCGCCCTCGCGATCGGGAATGTCGGTAAGCGGCGCGATGCCGCGATCAACGCCCCGCCGCACCACCTGCACGGGGGTACGAAGGGCCTGAGCAAGATCGTCTGGCGGGCGGAGCCGCTCGAGACCGCCACCGGCCCGGCCGTGCGGTTCTCCTGCACGAGCCCCGACGGCGACCAGGGCTACCCCGGCAGGCT
>JBEIUO010000590.1:0-2689 GCA_040374335.1 Phycisphaeraceae bacterium | reverse complement strand
GATGGGGAAGAACGGGGAGAAGGTCGAGGTCGATCCCAAGTCGTTCGTCGTCCAGGACGGCCGGCTGTTTCTGTTCTACAAGAGCATCCTCAACGACACTCGCAAGTCGTTCCTCAAGGAACAGGCCGCGCTGACGTCGCAGGCAGATGCGAACTGGAAGAAGCTCAGCGGCGAAGATCCGAGGTCGGGGGTGCAGCCGTCGCTGCAGGGGCAGTTGGATGAGTTGAAGGCGAAGTTCAGCGCGTCGATGCCGGCGGATCGGCAGCAGGTGTTCGCGGACGCGATGAAACAGGTTGCCGCGAGCGGGGTGATGGAGAGTGCATTGAAGGTCGGCGCCAAGGCGCCCGATTTCACCGCGACGGGGGCGAAGGGTGAGACGGTCCACCTCGCCGACATGCTCAAGAGCGGTCCCGTTGTCCTGACGTGGTACCGAGGCGGGTGGTGCCCGTACTGCAACATCCAGCTCAAGGCGATGCAGCAGGCACTTCCGGAGATGACGAGCGAGGGTGCGACGCTCATCGCCCTCACGCCGGAAAAGCCCTATGGCTCGCTGAGCACCGCTGAGAAGAACGAGCTGGAGTTCGCGGTTGTCAGCGACCCTCAGCTCAAGGTCGCGCACCAGTACGGGGTTGCGTACAAGCTCTCCGACACGCTGCGTGAGATGTTCAAGGGAAAGCTCGATCTTCCGGCGATCAATGGCGATGACTCATGGGAACTCCCGCTTGCCGCTACGTATGTCATCGGCACGGACGGGATCATCTCGTACGCGCTCGTCGAATCCGACTACACCCGGCGTGCAGAGCCGAGCGAGGTGATCGCAGCGGTCCGCAGAGCCAAGCGGGGCGGGTGAGTCGACGGTTACCGATTGGCGTCCGCGTACACCCGGTCGAGGGCTCTGCGGTAGAGCCAGGCACGCTTGGTGGCGTCGCGCTCGGTCTCCGCTTCGGCGAGGGTCATGCGCAGACGCTCCAGCCCGCCCGTGCCCAGCGTCGCCGGGGAGAGGTCCACGAGGGCACTGATCGTGACTTCGTAGATCGCGGCGCAGGCGGCCTGGTTGCCGTCGTTGAAGAGTGGGGCACCTCGCTCGATGGCGAGTTCGATAAGGCCCCGCACGCTCTGAGGTGAAGCGGCGGGCCCTGCCGCGGCGGTTTCGGCGGACGACTCCGCTCCCGGGATGATGACGCGGTCGATGATGTGGACGATGTCGTTGGACGCTTCAATGTCGGCGACGAGGATTCCGGAGCCGCCGGCGGTGACCTTTCCGTCCACGAGGGCGAACTTGACGGCGTCGCGGCCCATCAGCGTGCGTGCGGAGCCTTGGGCGATCATTTCGCTTCGGCGGATGCGGCTGGGGATCACGTGTGCCGCGAGGATGGTCGCGAGCTTGGCGGGGTCGGCTATCAGGGCGTTGATGGTCTCTTCGCCGAGGGCTTCGAAGGCTTCGTTGGTGGGGGCCAGCACGGTCCAGGGGCCACCGTTCTCGCCGCTGAGTTGCTCCGCGAGGCCCGCGGCGGTGACCGCCTTGACGAGGATTGAGAGCCGGGGTTCGGCGCTGGCGAGCTCTGCGATTGAGCGGGTTTCGGGGATCATCACGCGGTCGATAACGTGGACGATGCCACGGCTGAAGGGGACATCGGTCTTGATGAGGGTGGCACCGGCGATGGTGAGTGCGTCGCTGTCGATCGGGAGGTTCTGGCCGGAGAGTGCGACGGCTCCGCGACGCTGAAGAAGAGAGCCCGAGTCGCTGGCGGTCGGAAGGATGTGGTGCTTGAGGATGGCGCGGAGTGTGGGAAGGCCTTCCTCGCTGGTCAGGAACTTCACCTTCTCCGCGGGGATCGCTTCGAAGGCCGTGTTGGTGGGTGCGAAAACGGTGAACCGCCCTTCGGCGGGGAGTTGCAGGCCGGAGACTTCGACGAGCGCGAGCAGGGTCGTGAGTCCGGCACCGCGAGCGACCGTCGCGAGGTCATCGGCGGTTGCGGCAGCGTCTCCCGAGTTGGCGATAGGACGCATGTAGTCGACGTCGAGTTGGAAGGGGCCGGCCTTCTTGTCGGCGAGCGTCACGCCGATGGATTCGATCTTCGCGGGCTTGAGCTGCGGCGCGTTCGAGACGGGGCGGCCGAAGCTGTGAAGTCGCAGTTCGCTGAAAGGAATGGTGATCGTTGTCCATTCGCCGTCGGTGGTTTTGAAGTTCGTCTGGAAACTGCCCGCCATCATGCGGACATCGGAGCACCGCACGTCGAACTGGTACGTGCGACCGTCGCCGCGGACGCGGAGCTCGACGCCCGAGGCGTCCTTCATGAAGCCCACGGGGAGGGTGGTCGGCATCTGCGAGAACCCGCCGTTGTTCTCGAGGGAGAGGTCACCCGTGAAACGGAGTACGCCGGCTTCGGGCTGGGCTACCCGCCCGGAGGAGAGGCCGCCCATCACGCCGTCGAGGACGATCCGCCAGCCCGAGACACCGTCGTTAAACTCGAGGTTTGCGGGCTGGGCGAAGGCGAGTGAGGACAGAAAGACAGCGGACGCGGCGAGGGCGTTGCGGATCATGAGAGGCTCCAAGAGGGTCATTGCGATTCGGAGGCCCAGATGTTCTGGATTCGCTCCCGGTCGCGGTGATGCGAATGGGTGCGGCCCCGGGGCGGACGAGCCCGGGGGTAGGGGGTTAGGGGGCGGAGGGGGCCGGACAGGGTTC
>JBEIUO010000003.1:0-19229 GCA_040374335.1 Phycisphaeraceae bacterium | reverse complement strand
ACCACCACCGCCGTGACCACCACGCGAACCACCGTGCGCCGGTGCGCCGCGATGCTCGCTGGCTGCGGGCTTGGGCAGCGAAACCATGTCGGTCGGCAGCGGTCGACGCTCGATGTTGGCCTTGGTCAACTTCTCGATCGCCTTCAGCAGACCGCGCTCCTCGTTGTCACAGAAGCTGATCGCCACGCCGCTGGCACCCGCGCGCGCCGTGCGACCAATGCGGTGCACGTACGCCTCGGGCTCCATGGGCAGGTCGAAGTTGAACACGTGCGTGATGCCGTCCACGTCCAGGCCGCGCGCGGCGATGTCCGTGGCCACCAGCACCGGCGTGCGGCCGCTGCGGAAGGCGTCCAGCGCCTTGGTGCGCTGGCTCTGGGCCTTGTTGCCGTGGATCGCGTCGCTGGGGATGCCCGCGGCGCGCAGGCGCTTCACAACCTTGTCGGCACCGTGCTTGGTCTTGGTGAACACCACGGCGCGCTTCACGGCATCTTCGCGCAGCAGGTGTGCCAGCAGATCCACCTTGCGCGCACGCTCGATGGCGTACAGGCACTGGTCGATGCGCTCTCTGGACCAACAACTCCGGCACCCAGTCCTTCATCAACGGCCCCTCCCACACCATCGCCGGCACCGGCCGCATCTACTCCATCTTCAGCAATCAAGGAACGATCTCGCCCGGAAACTCCACGAACTTCGCCGGTCAGCTCGACTTCCGAAACACCACCACACTCTCCTCCACCAGCCTCTGCCGCTTCGAGATCAGCGGCACCGCCCCCAACCAGTACGACCGCATCACCGGCACCGGCGTCATGAACCTCAATGGCACGCTGCGGGGCAGCTTCTTCGGCGGGTTCGTCCCCGTCGTCGGCGACAGCTTCTTCTTCATCAGCGGGCCTTCGATTGCCGGTGAGTTCTCCCGCATCGAACTCCCCAAGGGCTGGGCTGTCGAGTACGACACCACCTTCGTGCGCGTGTACTTCACCGGCTGCCTCGCCGACTGGAACTACTCCGGCGGCGTCGACGGCGACGACGTCATCGCGTTCTTCTCCCAGTGGGACGTCGGCGACATCGAGGCCGACATCAACAACGACGGCGGCGTTGACGGCGACGATGTGATCGACTTCTTCTTCCGCTGGGACCGCGGCTGCTAAGCCCGGGCCAACCACACACCATCCCGATCCCCAACAGCCCCACCCCCGATCCGGGTGGGGCTTTCATTTTTCGAAGATTCCGAGATTCCCCGCGCCGACCGCACCCCTGTTCCGCCTTCCTCTATCGGGACGACGCGCTGACCCGCGATCTCTCAATCTCCGGGCTTTGGATGGGTTCGGTTTCGTGCGGTTGTGTTGGGCCTCGTGGGGGCTCGTAGGCGGGGTTGGTTCGGAGGGGGCAGAGCGGATTCCGGCTCGTCCGGGATCTCGTCTCATTCTCTCGTGTGCCGCTGGGCCGCCGAAAGGTGGCTCGCGGCCTTTTCTCCCGCCCGCCGCACCTTCCACTCCCGATCCGCCACGCGACGGGCCTTCTCCGTGGAATCCTCGCGCCGCACCACGCTCGGCCCCAACCAGCCCGTCACCCCGCATTCACCCCCGGACGAGCACCCTCGACGACCCGATCTCGCGGGCCCGCGTACCCTCCCCGCATGGTCAACATCACCGTCGCGTACGCAGGCAACAAGAAGTGCGATCTCAAGCACCCGGAGGGGCCCACGCTCCGCACCGACGCCCCGAAGGATAGCGGCGGCGACGCCAGCGCCTTCTCGCCCACCGATCTGATCGGCGCGGGCCTGGCCTCGTGCATCCTCACCACGATCGGCATGTGGGGCGAGCGCAACGGCGTCGACATCAAGGGCGCGACGGCCTCCGTCGAGAAGCACATGACCACCCCCCCGGCCCCCCGCCGCATCGGCCGCCTCCCGGTGATCGTCAACCTCCCCGCCAGCATCCCGGTCGAGATGCGCGAACGCATCGAACGAGTCGGCAACTCCTGCCCCGTCCACGCCAGCCTGCATCCGGAAGTGGACGCGAAGATTGAGTACCGGTACGTGTGAGGAAGGCCATAGGGCTTAGGCCATCGGCCATAGTGCAAACACACCGTCCTCGGGTGGGCACCGGCCGGCCGGGGTGAGGCCGGCCACGGATACCCCGGTACCCCCGGCTTTCGGTCCCCCCCATGGCCCCCGGCCTATGCCCTACGGCCTATTCTTCCCCATGCCTTTCGCCAACGGTGGTCTCACGTCCAACTCCCCCTCCGGTAAGGTCAACCCGAACCTCTCGGGCCCCATCCTCACCAAACGCATCCCGTGCTGGCCCTACGCCGACCCGGCCGGCCGCCACACCGTCTCCTACGACGAATACGTCAAGACCGGCGGCTACGAGGGCCTCAAAAAGGCCATCGCCCTCAAGCCCGACGCCGTCACCGACGAGGTCAAGAAGTCCGTCCTCCGTGGCCGCGGCGGGGCGGGGTTCCCCACCGGCCTCAAGTGGACCTTCCTCCCCAAGCTCAAGACCGACGAGGCCGGCCAGGAAGAAGACCCCGGCCAGCGCTACCTCGCCATCAACGCCGACGAGTCCGAGCCCGGTACCTTCAAGGACCGGCTCCTTATGGACTTTGACCCCCACCTGGTCCTCGAAGGCATCGCCATCGCCTGCTACGCCTGCCGCATCAAGACCGCCTACATCTTCATCCGCGGCGAGTACCACCACCAGGCCCACGTCCTTGAGCAGGCCCTCAAGGAGGCCTACGCCAACGGCATCTTCGGCGGCAACGGCCTCCTGAAGGGCGCGGCCACCGGGCGCGGCGGGGCGTTCAAGGTCGACTGCTACGTGCACCGCGGCGCGGGCGCGTACATCTGCGGCGAAGAGACCGGTCTCCTGGAAGCGATCGAAGGCAAGCGCGGCTGGCCGCGGATCAAGCCTCCCTTCCCGGCGATCAAGGGCCTGTTCGGCAGGCCGACGATCATCAACAACGTGGAAACGGTCGCGCACCTTCCGAGCATCATCGAGAACGGCGCGGACTGGTTCATGAAGCAGGGCGTGGCGAGCACCTTCCAGGGCGCGCCGGGGAGCTTCGGCACCAAGCTGATGGGCGTGAGCGGCCACGTGAACCGCCCCGGCGTGTACGAGTGCGAACTCGGCATCCCGCTGCGTGTGCTGGTCGAGGAACTCTGCGGCGGCGTGCGGAACGGCAAGAAGTTCAAGGGCGCGATCGCGGGCGGCATCTCGATGGGCGTGCTCGGGCCTGACCAGTACGACGCGATGATGGACTTCGACATCGGCCGCAAGAACAACGTGCTGGGCCTCGGCACCGCGTGCCCGACGGTGTTCGACGAGGACACGGACATGGTCGCGGTGGCGCGGAACATCTCTCGCTTCTTCAAGCACGAGAGCTGCGGCCAGTGCACCCCCTGCCGCGAGGGCAGCGGGTGGCTGTACCAGATCATGTGCCGGATCGAGGACGGGAGCGCGAAGACCAAGGACCTGGACCTGGCACTCGAGGTGGCGACGAGCATGGGCAGCATGCCGGGCACAACGATCTGCGGCCTCGCGGACGGCAACAACTGGGCGATCCGCACGATCATGAACAAGTACTGGAACGAGTTCGAGAAGCGCGTGAAGCCGACGTTCGTGCCGGTGAAGATGACGGTGGGCGCGAACGCGCGGTAACTGGCGTCACTCGGCACTCTTGCGCTGTCGTTCTCGTCCATCGGCGCCGAGTATCGTTCTCGCGATGAGAACGCCGGCGACGAGAACGACCACGTAGAACAGTGGTGCAATGAATAGGTGGAGCACCCAGGCGCTGGAGAGACTGCCCGCCGTGCGTACCGCGGTCGCCGCCGTCACCCCGAGGTGAAGCACCACAAGCACTAGGCATGTCGATCGCCAGACTCGCCGGCATTCGATGAACGCACCAACCCCCATGAGCGTCGCGATCGGGAGCGAGCCCACCATACCCATCCCAAGGTTCCCGAGCACCACGACGCCCAGCAGGAACACGACCGCGATCGCGAAGATCGTCTGATCCCACCCCGCGCGCGACACCTCCACCGTTCGAGGACCAAAGGTCTCACGCACGTCCAGGTCGTACTCGCGCCCACACTCCGGACATTTCGCCTTGCGCCCGAGTGCGGGGTCGATCTCGTACTGACAACCAATGCAAACTGGGCCCATCATGTCTTGCACTGCGACTTCCTACGGCCCGGGGCCGCGGGCGGTTCGACGGGGCCGCACAACGTCCGCAAACCCGCTGCCCAAAGCCAATTTGAGTGGATTCGCGTGAGTAAGTGTACCCGTTTCCGTTCCCGCGGAGACAATGCTCGCGCCCGGCACCGGCATCGTTGCCGCCCGCCGGTCAAGGAGAGAGCGGTCGCGCACCCGCGGCCGCGGAGAGAGACACATCATGCAGATCGCTCGTTTCGTCGGGCTCGCGGCCATCGTTGCCGCGGCGGCCACCGCTCACGCGGGAATCACCTCCATCAGCGGCGGCGGCATCTTCCACGCCGCGCCCCCCGCCAACATCGGGCTCCCCAACAACCAGCAGTCGCTGGTGGTCCAGGGCTTCGATGAAGTCCAGGGCCTCTCCCTCGTGAATCCGCTCGAGGTCTTCAGCTACGCCGCCAACGCCAACGTCATCCTCGCCGCCGGCAGCACCATCAGCAGCCACATGGTCCTCTTCGATCCGGTGCAGACCGCGAGCGTCACCGCGGACATCACCTTCAGCGAGCCGATCCTGGGCATCATCTACCTCGACCTCCCCCTCTTCAACACCCACACGCTCCTCGGCCGCGCCGGCGTGAACTACCCCGCCTCCAACGTAACGAACTACGGCTTCGAGAACACCGAGTCCGCGCTGCTCGTCGATGCCTACACGCTGCGCTTCACCGCAACGGCCTCCAACCCCGGCGACCGCTTCCGCGTGATCACGATCCCAACCCCCGGCGCCCTCGCGCTCGCGGGCCTGGGCACCCTCGTCGCCGGCCGCCGCCGCCGCTGATCACTCACCACAGTTACTCAGTCCCACCCCAACGCACGCACCCCCGGCGCGTGCGTTTTCTCGCGCCGGCAAATGCGCATCCATCTCGCGCTTATGGCCTATGCCCCATGGCCTTCCAGCTATTGCCTTACCCGCCCCCCGCCGCCGCCCGATCCGGCCCCGCCTGATCCGGGCGCGGGTGCTGCGCCAGCAACTCGATCACCGCGCGATCCCCCGCCTGCAAGTCCGCGTACGACGCCAGCCACAGCGCGTCCAGCAAATCGCCCTCCCGGCGCGACGAGGCGTCGAGCTTCTTGAACAACTCGAACACCATCCGATTCTCCCCACGCCGAAACGCCGCGAGAATCGCCGCCTTCGCCACCTCCGGCGTCACCCGCGCGGCCTGTCGTTCCTCCAGCGCGTTCACGAGCTTCACTACGTCCTCGTCGCGCCCCTGCATCACCATCTCCCCGATCGCCTCCGCGAACTTGTTCTCCGTCAGCATCTCGCGCAGCGATGCGCCGACCGCAATCCCACCCTTCAGCGGCACATCTTCCTCCACCGGCGCCTTCACCTCCGCGAACGTCAGCAGCGGATCCGCGACCGACGCCGTCTTCCACACCGGCCCCGTGTCCAGCCGCGCCGCCACCACGAACGGCGCACCCGCGAGAATCCGCTGCGCGAGCAGCGGCGTCGGCACAAACGCCTTCAGAAACGGCTCGTCCACCGATCCGTAGTACGCGTACGCACCCCGCTCCAGCCACCGCGCCGCGATCGTCGTGCGATCATCCGGCTGCTGCGCCGACCACGAATGCACAAAGTGCACCGCCGCCGGCACGTCCAGCATCGGCACGTCCCCCGTTCGGCACTGCCCGCCCGGCAACTCGAAGTAGTTGTTGTTCCCCTTCGTGTTCACCATCACCAACCCCGCACCCACCACCCGCGCCGCCCGCGCCCGCCAGTCCGCCACCCCCTGCCGCGGCTCATCCATCACCTCAACCTTCAACCCGCCCGCGCGCAGCGCATCCCCCGCCTTCGTGCCGTCGAACTCGTGCCAGTCACCCTTCGACTCGTACCCATCAAACACCCACGCCGAAGTCGGCTGCAGGAACAGCGAGCACATCGCCCGATACGCCGCGTCCGCTGCATTCCCCGGCACCTGTCCGCTCCATCCCCACCGCTGCCCCGCGCGATCCCCCGCGCCGTGCCGCGCCACCGCATCCGTCAACGCCAGCCGATGCTTCGCGCCCGACCCCGGGTCAAACTTCACCGGCGTGTTGAGCGCGAGCGTGATCACCTCGATGTCATCCCCCTGCGCATCCCACGCGTACCCCGTGGCCTTCGCCGCCTCCTCCGCCGCGCTCACAAACGCCGCCGCGCCCTCCGTGTTGTACGCGCCCCCGAACCCCTTGGCCGACACGACCCACGCCAGCGGCTGCCCGCGTCCCGCCGCGAGCGCAACGCCCGCGGTCCACGCCGGGTCCGATGTGTTCGCGAGCACAACCCCCGGCGGCACGTGTCCCAGTTCTTTGAACCTCGCGACGATCGCGCCGTCGTCACCGGCTTCACCCTTCATCGCGAGCGCCCGCGCGAGCACGCCACGCGCCGCGCCACGATCGACCGACGCGAAGCTCGCTTCTCCTACCCCCACGCCCTTGGTCGGCGCGTCTTCCGGCGCGGTCCACCGCACCACGCTCTTCGCCTTGTACCCGCTGACAAACCGCGCGATCTGCTCCCGCGACTGCCGACCCCCCAGGTCAATCAACACCGGATACCGGCGCGTCGGCGTCCACCCCGCGATCGCCTCGAGGTACGACCGCGCATCCGTCACCACGACAACAGTCGACAACCCCGTCCACCCCGCCTGATACGCGCGCACACGCTCGCCGAGCTTCAGTTGCGGCGGCGTACCCCGCGGCACGGCCGCCTCCTGTCCCCACGCGACACCGGCCGCCATCACCACTCCCAGCGCCGCAACCCATGCTCTTTGCATCACCGATGGTAGGTATTCCCCCTCAAGCCCCCGCTCCTCACCCCGCCGCTCTTCTCCACCTCCACCCAGCACGCGCCCGACGCCGCCGTCGACCACCACACCACCCTCTCCCGCACCGCGGCCCATCGCGCGTCATCCAGCCGCGACACCCCCGAGGACTGCAGCACCACCGCCGGCAGCAGTTCGCCCACCCACGAGATCGCCGGCCCACGCGCCGACCCGTGATGCGGCGCCTCCATCACCAGCGGCCGTCCCACATCCATCAGCCGCAGCGCGCTCACCGCCTCATCCTGCACATCCCCGCACAACACCGCCACCGCCCCCTCCACGCCCCCCTCCACATCCGGATGCGTCACCGCCACCACCAGCGAATGGTCGTTGTCCCCCTTCCACTCCGCCCCCGCCGGCGGCGACACCACGCGCATCTCCGCATCTCCCACCACCACCCTCGCCCCCGCGCTCACGGCCCGCACCCGTACTCCCATCTCCTCCAACACACCAGCGCACACCCCCGCCGCGCCCTCAGGCTCCGCCTCCGCCTGCCGCACAAACCGCTCGCTCGTCACCACCTCGCGCACGCCCAGATCCCGCACCACCCGCGGCAACAACCCGAAGTGATCGATGTCCGGGTGCGTCACGACCACCAGCGGCACCCGCCACACCCCCAGCGCGCGACACGCCCGCACCACCTCCGCCCCATCGCCCCCCGTCAGCGCCCCGCAATCCCATAGCACCGCCCGCCCCCCGCTCCGCACCAGGATGCACGTCCCATCGCCGACATCCAGCGCATCAAACCGCACCGCCACCCGCCGCGCATCTCCCTCCCGCGCAAGCACCCCCACACCCAGCCACGCCACCAAACCCGCCACCGCCAACACCCCCACCCACGCCCGCGCGCGGCTCGCCATCAGCCACACCACAACCCCCGTCGCCGCCGCCGTCCACAACGCCCCCACCGGCGGGACGGGGAGCGTCGTCACCGGCATCCCCTCAAACCCGCGCACCACCCACAGCAGCAGATCCGTCAACCCACCCAACACGCCGCCGCACACGCCCGCCGCCGCCGGCACGCACATCCCCCACCAGCATCGCGCCGTACGCCACGAACAACACGACCACCACGAGCGGCGACACCACCACCGACGCCACCGCCGCGATCGGTGTCACCACGCCCACCCGCATCATCACCAAGGGCGCCGACGCCACCGTGCACAACAGCGACGCCGACACCGAGCCCCGCACCGCCCCCATCACCACATCAACCCAGGTCACCGGCCGCGCCGTGAGCCCGCGCAGCCGCGCGGGGAACAACCGCTCGTGAAACCGTGGCCCCGCCCACAGCAACAGCCCCGTGAGCCCCGCGCTCAACTGAAACCCCAGCGACCACAGGTCCAGCGGCCGCCACACCAAGAGCCCCACCACCACCCACGACAGGACCGTCACCCGGTCGTACCGCCGCCCCGACCACTCCACCCCCGACAGCACCAGCGCCATCACCACCGAACGCACCACCGGTGCCGAAGGCACCACCAGCGCGAGGTACGCCACGAGCACCCCCGCCACCACCACGTGCGGCACGATGCCCCGCTCCCCAAACGCCCGCGCGACAAACGCCAGAAACGCGCACAGCACCACGATGTGAAACCCCGAGATCGACAGCACGTGCGCAAGCCCCGTCCGCGTGAAGCTCTCCCGCATCTCCTCCCGCGCCGGATCAAACTCCCCCAAGAGCAGCGCCCGCAGCAAGCTCTCCCGCTCCCCGCTCGCATCATCCCCCGCCGCCCGCGACAGCACCCCACGCGCCCGCTCCCGCGCACCCTCCCTCCACCTCACCCCCGCCGCCACCACCGCGCCCCACCCACGCGCCGGCTCTACCACCCGCACCAACTCCGCCGAACTCGCCGCCAACGTGCCCGACATCCCCCGCTCCGCCGCGAACACCCGCGCATCCCGCTCCCCCGGATTCCGCGGCCCATCCACCGCCGACATCACCCCCGTCACCCGCACGCGCTCCCCCGCCCGCGCCTCCAACCCCTCACCGCCCCTCACCCGCACCCACAGCCCGCCGCGAGCATCCTCCCACCGCTCACCCCGCAGCACCCGATCCACTTCCAGCTCAAACCGCACCCCCGGCTCCGACCGGACGAACCTCCCCAACGGCCCCGGCCGCTTCTCCACCCGCTCCGCCTCTCCCAGCATCACCCCCTCA
This sequence comes from Phycisphaeraceae bacterium, assembly GCA_040374335.1. GTDB lineage: Bacteria > Planctomycetota > Phycisphaerae > Phycisphaerales > UBA1924 > JBEIUO01. The sequence goes on along the minus strand of JBEIUO010000003.1, from coordinate 10,062 downwards.
ACCACCACAACCGCCCGCTCCCCCTCCACCATCACCGCCACATCCCCCTCGGGCCGCTCGTGCCATCGCGCCATCCCCCACCCGCACATCGCCAACGCCACCGCCCCGAGCAGCAACGCCCGCGACCACCCCCACCCCACTAGACCGGCGATCGCCCCCAACACCCCCGCCCCCGCGAGCAACACCCCCGAAGACGCCGGCGCCCACTCCCGCGCCACCATCAACCCCACCGCCGCCGCGACCAGCGCACCCAACGCCCGCACCCGCGCAAGGGTGATCTCGTCCGCGCCGTCATGGCCCAAAAACAAACGCACGCGCCGACAGGTTCGCGACGCGTGCGGTGTTTGTCAAGTTCACCCTGCCCGGGTGTGGATTACTCGCCGGCCTGGATGATGTCGTCGAACGACGAACCGATGTCCACCGAGCTCGACGACCCCGTCCCGCTCCGACGCGTCCCGTTCGTGCCGCCCGACGGCGCATAGAACGTCGCGCCGTACGCGATCCACGGATCCGCGCTCCCCGCGTCCAGCACCAGCCGCGACGTGTTGTCCGCCTGCCCGAAGTACGCGCCGTCCTTGCCCGCGGCATGGATCACGTACGCCCCGCGCATCCGCGAGGGGAGCACCGAATCAAGCTGGGCATTCTGGCCCGCGACCGTCGACGCCAGCGGCGAGTTGGGGTTGCCCAGCACCGCCATCAGCGTGTCCAGCCGACGCCCGTTGGACTCTCCCAGCATCGAACGACCCGTCGGCCCAGCCTGCGTCACCCGCAGAGTGCCGACCGCGCCCGCCGCCTGCGCCAGGAACGCCGCGTTCTGGTTCCAGTAGCACCGCGCCGGCACCGCCGCCGCGCTGGACACCGCAACCACATCGTCGATCGTCTGCACGTCCCCCGTCGCCTGGTCGTTCATCGCCCAGAACAGAATCGGCTGACCGTTGCGATCCACGACCTCCGGCAGCAGCGAGTGCGCCTGCACCGTGCTCTGCCCGGACCGCCCGCCGCCGTCCACCCCGTCCTGCCTCTTGAAGAACTTGCCCGTCGGCGCGAAGTACCCCTTCCCCGAACCGATCAGGTCGAGGTCAACCACCACATTCTTCACAGCCTGGGCGTACGGCCCGACCGCGTACTCGTTGTCGCCCGCGTTCGCGGCACCCGGAGCCTTGTCGATCAGCCCACCGGCCAGGTCGAGCATCGCGTTCTGCATACCAGAGAACCCGCGAGTCGCGTTGTCCGCTCCCCCCATCTCCACGGCGCTGAACACCCCGGGCACCCGGCGGTTATCAATCTGGAACGCCGACGCCGCCTGCTGGATCTGCGAAACCAGCGTCCGCGTCTCCGTCGTCCGGGCCGCCTCACGCACCTTGCCCACCGCCGGAATCACCAACGCGATCACCAACCCGATGATCGCGATCACCACCAGCAACTCGATCAGGCTGAATGCTCGCTGCTTCGTCGGGCTCATGAAACACTCCTCTTCGCATCGGGACGCCCTCGCCCCTGCGCATACCTGTCCCTACTCACCACGCATTCCAAGACGCACCCCGGTATTTACACCGGGCACCTCGCGGCCCGCGGAATCGCGGCCCACATCAAGGATACACCCCCTCCGCCCCATGCGTTCCACCGAACCCGAAACTCCGCTCCCCCGACACATGGAATTTACCCCGTCACCCCTCCCCTTCCTCCCCCCACCCCCGCGCCAAACTCCCCAGATTCGCATACGCTTTTGGTCTTGGCAACGACCCACCATAAACACGCCGGTCCAACACCGCGGCAGATCGCTCAAGCCGTCGACCACCTCAAGGCCGGCCGCCTGATCATCATGCCCACCGAAACCGTCTATGGCGTCGCCGCCATGGCCGGTATCCCCGCCGCGCTCGAAGCCCTCCGCGCGCTCCCTCGCCCCGGCCAGGCCCCCCGGCCCGCCGGTCAGCCCTTCACCTGGCACGCCCCCCGCGCCGATCGCGTCGCCTCCGCCATGGAGGTCCGCTTCCCGCTCCACCTGCGCTGCCTCGATCAACTCGCCCCCGGTCCGGTGCGTTTCCTGTTCCCGAAGGGCGCGGCCGCCCCGGCGATCTCCGAGCGTCTAGGCGTCGCCCCAGGCAGCATCGACGCCGGCGGTGAGTTCGGCGTCCGCGTGCCCGACGCCGTCTTCGCCCGCGCCGTCCTCGAAGACGCAGGCGGCGTCGTCGTCGCCGAACGCATCTCCGCGTTCGGTCTTGGCAACGGCCGCACTCTTCCCGACGACATCGGTGCCCGCGCGATGGCCCTCGGCATCGCCATGGTGCTCGACGACGGCCCCACGCGCCTCGGCAAGCCCGCGACCACGCTCCGCCTCCTGGGCGACGGCTCGTACGACGTCGTTACCGAGGAGACCTTCGAGGCCCGCTACATCCGCCAGAAGATCGAACGCCGCATCCTCTTCGTGTGCACGGGCAACACCTGCCGCAGCCCCATGGCCGAGGCCATCGCCCGCCACATGCTCGGACGTCCTTCGAAGACGCAGGTCCCCACGATCGTCGAATCCGCCGGCACCTCCACCCGCGACGGCATGCCGATCTCCGACGAAGCCCGTCGCGCCCTCGCCGAAATGGGGATCGACGCGACCAAGCACCGCTCGCAGGAGATCACCCTCGAACTCATCGACGCCGCCGACGAGATCTTCGCGCTCACCCGCGAACACGCCGCCGGAGTCCTCGAGATCTCCCCCTCTGCACGCCGCAAAGTAAAGCTGCTCGACCCCGCCGGGAAGGACGTCCCGGACCCGATCGGTGGTCCGATCGAGGAATACCGCAAAACCGCGGCCCGCATCAAGGACATGGTCTCCCGCCGCCTTGAAGAGTTGGACCGCGCCCCCCTCTCCGCTGCCGCGGAAGGAGCCCGCCCATGAGAATCGCACTCAGCGCCGACCACCGAGGAGCCTCTTGCATTCGCCTCCTCGCCGAGAAACTCAAGCGCGAAGGCCACGATGCCAACGTCGTCGGTGACTGCTCCAGCTCATCCTGCGACTACCCCGAGCGCGCCTACGAAGTCGGCAACATGCTCGCCAACAACCAGGCCGACCTGGGCGTCCTGGTCTGCGGCACCGGCATCGGCATGTCCATCGCTGCCAACAAGGTCAAGGGCGTTCGTGCCGCGGTCGTTCACGACGAACTGACGGCGCAGCTCTCGCGGAGCCACAACGACTCCAACGTCCTTTGCCTCTCGGCCGACCTCCTCGGCCAGCGGCTCATCGAAAAGATCGTCGAGGCCTGGCTCGGTGCCACCTTCGAAGGCGGCCGCCACTCCCGCCGCATCCGCAAGATCATGGCCATGGAACGCGGCGAAAACCCCGCCACTGTCGCCGAATAACCCCACCACACCGGACCCACCATGCCCCCGAGCAAACCCTACATCGGCATCGACCTTGGCGGCACCAACATGCAGATCGGCGTCGTCTCGCCCGATGGCAAGATGCTCAGCCAGACCAAGAAGAAGACCAAATCCGAAGAGGGCTACGAAGGCGTCCTCGAACGCATCGCCGAGGGTGTCGCCGAAGCCACCGCCGGCGCAGGCCTCCCCATGACCGGCATCGGCGGCATCGGTATCGGTGCCCCCGGCGTCGTTGATCCCAACGAAGGCAAGGTCGTCGTCGCCGTCAACCTCCGCTGGACCAACAAGCCCCTCGCCGACGACCTCGCCCGGAAGCTCAAGACCAAGGTCCTCGTCGACAACGACGTCAACGTCGCCGTCTACGGCGAGAACGTCATGGGCGCCGGCAAAGCTTCCAAGAACATGATGGGCGTCTGGATCGGCACCGGTATCGGCGGCGGCCTCATCCTCAACGGCAAACTCCACTACGGCCACTTCCTCTCCGCCGGTGAAATCGGCCACATCGTCCTCTTCCCCTTCCACCCCCTGGGCTCCCGCACCCTCGAGAACAACGCCAGCCGAACCAACGTCTCCAACCGCATCATCAAGCTCATCAACGCCAACTACAAGTCCAAGCTCACCAGCGAACTCGGCAACGACCCCGAAAAGTGGAGCCGTGAGGTCAAGAGCAAACTCATCGCCCAGCACTACCGCGGCGGTGAACGTGAGGACGACCTCGTCGTCCGCGTCGTCGACGACGCCGCCGAAATGGTCTCCGTCGCCATCGCCAACGCCGTCACCCTCCTCAGCCTTGAACGCGTCGTCCTCGGCGGCGGCCTCACCGAGGCCTGCGGCAAGCAGTTCGTCGAACGCGTCACCGCCCACACCCGCGAGATGGTCTTCCCCAAGATCTGCCAGGACGTCGAGATCGTCGCCAGCAAACTCCAAGACGCCGCCGGCATCTACGGCGCGGCGATGCTGGCTATGGATCAGCTGTAGCAGCACGGTGCGTGAGCCCTGCGCTCAGATCGTGTTCACGTTCCACTTCGGTCCTGACCAACACTTAGCGTGACGCTGCGCCCGCGATAATCCAAGCAGGTGACCCAACCACCTTTACTTCGCTCGTCGAGTCTCCCGACGCGGGCGAAGCTGTGTGGCTCCCCCCGGGACAACTCGCGATTGCTTCCGAGGAGATGTTCCATGTTGATCCGCGGTATCACGGCGTGCACGCTTACTCTGACGGCAGGCACCACCCTCGCCCAGATCCAGGGCCCCAGCAGCTCGCAGACCCCGTACCTGCTTCCCACAGTCGGCACCCCGCGCAGCGCCGCTTCTGGCGACGTGCAGACCGTCAGCATCCTCACCGTTGGTGACACCATCGGCGGCTACCGCATGGTCGGCATTCCCGACGGCATGGGCGTGCTCGGCAACGGCGACGGCACCATGACCGTCTTCCAGAACCACGAGCTCGGCGGCAGCGTCGGCGCGGTCCGCGCTCACGGTCAGACCGGCGCCTTCGTCTCGCGCTGGAACATCAACGCGAACGCCTCGAACCTCCTCGTGAACTCCGGCCGCGACCACAACACCTCCTCGGCTGATGCCTTCGAGTACAACACCGCGACCGGCGCCTGGAGCAACGCCCCCAGCGCCGCTCAGCGCTGGAACCGCTTCTGCTCGGCCGACCTCGCGGCCCCCTCGGCCTACCGCTTCGGCAACCTCGGCACCGACGCCCGCCTGTACATGAACGGCGAGGAAACCGGCGCCGAAGGCCGCGCGTACGCCCACATCGTCTCGGGCGCCAACATGAACCAGACCTGGCAGCTCCCCCACCTGGGCAAGTTCTCCTGGGAGAACTCCATCGCCAGCCCCTTCGCCCAGCAGAAGACGGTCGTCATGGGCACCGACGACAGCACCCCCGGCCAGGTTTACATGTACGTCGGCAACAAGACCGCTTCCGGCAACGACATCGAGCGCGCCGGCCTGACCAACGGCAGCCTCTACGGCGTCCGCGTCTCGGGCCTGCCGACCGAAGTCCGCGGGTCCGCCGCCTCCGGCCGCTTCGACCTGTACAACCACGGCGACGTCAGCAACACCAGCGGCGCCACCCTCAACTCCGACGGCAACACCAACAGCGTCACCAACTTCCTCCGCCCCGAGGACGGCCAGTTCGATCCCCGCCCCGGCTTCCAGAACGACTTCTACTTCGTCACGACCGACCGCTACGCCAACGCCACCACCGACGGCCGCAGCCGCCTGTACCGCATGCGGTTCGATGACATCACCAACCCCGAGGCCGGCGGCGAGATCAGCATGCTCCTCGAGGGCGGCCTGAACGGCCCCCAGATGATGGACAACATGACCATCGATGGCCTCGGCCGCGTGCTGATCCAGGAAGACATCGGCGGTCAGGACGCCCTCAGCAAGGTCTGGCTGTACGACCTCAACTCCGGCGGTCTCGCCGAAATCGCCCAGCACGATTCCTCCCGCTTCGGCATCGGCGCCCCCGGCTTCCTCACCCGCGACGAAGAGTCCTCCGGCATCATCGACGCCAAGGACGTCCTCGGTGAAGGCTGGTTCCTGCTCAACGTCCAGGCCCACTACGGCATCGCCGGCGAACTGGTCGAAGGCGGCCAGATGCTCGCGATGTACGTTGACCCGGCCGTCGTCCCCGCGCCCGCGGCCCTCGGTCTCGTCGGCCTCGCCGGCGTCTTCGCCGGTCGTCGTCGCCGCTAATCACCCACATCCTCCCGCGTGCCCGGCCAACGCCGAGCACGCGGGCTTCTGCCCATACGTGCCCGCGCGGCAGCAGAGGAGCTGCCGCGCGGGTTTCGATCCCCGGGAGTCCGCACATGCACGCGACACGCCTCGCCTCGGTGGCCTCCGCCGCTTGCCTCGCCGCGCTCACCCAGACCGCGACCGCGCAGTCCTCCCTCACCCTCTCCCCCACCGCCGACACCACCCTGTACCAGACCGTCGATGGCTCGACCTCGAACAGCGCGGGCGACTCGATGTTCGCTGGCCTCACCCTTCGCGGCGCAGGCCTGCGACGTGCCCTCATCCGTTTCGATCTCTCCCAGGTTCCCGCCGGGCACATCGTCACCAACGCCCGCCTTCTCCTCCACGTCACCCGCGCCAACGGCGCGCCCGCGTCTGTCTCGCTCCACCGCACCCTCGCACCCTGGGGTGAAGGCCCCTCCGACGCAGGCGTCCCCGGCGGCCTGGGGATCGAAGCCGCCCCGGGCGACGCCACCTGGCTCCACCGCTTCTATCCGTCCTCCCTGTGGTCAACGCCCGGCGGTGACTTCGCCCTCATCCCCTCCGCCTCGGCCATCGCCGGCGACCCCGGCCAAGTCGAGTGGACCGCGACCCCGCAGATGCTCGCGGACCTCAACGCCTGGGCCTCCACTCCCGCAACCAACTTCGGCTGGCTCCTCCAGTCCACCAGCGAAGACGTCAGCAGCGCACGCCGCTTCGCAACCCGCGAACACGCCGACCCCACGCAACGCCCCACCCTCGAACTCACCACCGCCCCCTTCTGCCAGGTCTGCCCCGCCGACTTCAACTGCGACACCGCCGTCGACGGCGACGATGTCATCGCGTTCTTCACGCGTTGGGACACGGGTTGCTGAGCGCTTGCCAGTCGCCACCCCACTCCTCGGGACCGCGCCAGCATGTCGCTGCGACGCGCCATAGAAGCCCAAACCGCGCATGCTCTATCATGCCTGCGTGCAGTACCAAATCACACTTCCCGTGAACCAACCCCCGGTGTGGCCATTGCACTGCGTCGGTTGCTCCAGCCGACCACCAACACACACGCTCCGCGTTCGTGCACAGCCCACGCTTGCGTTCGCCGCGCTCTCCGGCTCGCTCGCATTTGTCTTCACCCCAACCGTGAACTTCCCCGCGTGTCAGGAGTGCGCCACCAAACTCCGGTCCCAGCGACTTCGCCGCGAGTTCCTTCTCTGGAGCGGTTACGCATTCGGAGGAGCCCTCGCCATCTGGCTGGCGATACTCCTCGGCGTCTACGGCACCAGCTTCGCAAAGGCGAAGCTCATCGGACTCTCCGTCCTCGCCCTCCTTCCCGTCATCGCGTTTGAGACCTTCATGCTCCCTGCTCCGGTCCAAGTCACTCGGCACTTCAAGGGCCTGATCTTCTCCTTCACGGACCACAAGTACGCGGTCCACTTCGCGGTCGATAACGATGCGAAGATCGAAGTCTCCCCGTGAATCCCACTCGCCCGGCCGGCCGCACGCCAAGCCAGTGACGCGGCCAGCACCACCAGACACCTGTAACCGCAAAATCACGCCGCACCCCTCCCGAATCCCCACCAAAATCCCAGTTTCTCCCCCTCCCCGCGCCGCGGCAATCCCCCGCCCCTTGCACCAAACCCATTCTCGGGTAGGCTGCCCCGTCCCAAACACCCGGAGCAGCCACATGTCCACCCCCAACGCCCGCCTCGCCGCACTCCTCGCACTCGCCGGCGCCGCGGCACCCGCCCTCGCCCAGTGCGGTAACTTCGCCGTCTCGGTCTCCACCGGCACCATCCAACCCGGCACCACCGACACCGGCAACCACTGCGACGACTGCACCACGCCCGTCGCGCTCCCCTTCCCCGTCACGCTCTACAGCGCAACGTACACCTCCGCGAACGTCAGCAGCAACGGCAATATCCAGTTCGTCACAGCCGACGGCAACTACACCAACTCCTGCCTCCCCGACGCCGGGCTCGGCGTCGCCATCGCCCCCCACTGGGACGACCTCCGCACCGATGAAGCCGGCGGCGGCATCTTCACCACCATCACCGGCACCGCGCCCAATCGCGTCTTCCACATCGAGTGGCGCACCACGTACTACGGCACATCGGGCACGACCAACTTCCAGCTCCGTCTCTTCGAGGACAACTCCCGCTTCGAACTCATCTACGGCGCAATCGCACAACTCGGCGGCGGCGCCACCATCGGTGTGCAGCACTCCACCGGCGCGCGCACGCAGTACGCCTGCAACGCCGCGGTCGCGACCAACGGCACCCGACTGGTCTTCACCTGCTCGAACGAGTCCATCCCACCCTCGGGCACCGGCGCCGTCGATCCGACCACCGTGTACGCCTGCGGCGCTGGCGACGTCGCCCGCTTCACCGTCACCGTCTCCCCCGGCGCAAACCCGCCGAGCACGGGGCTCACCGCCACCGCGAACCTCTCTCGCATCGGCGGCAACGCCGCGCAGGTCTTCCGCAACGACGGCACCAACGGCGACCAGGTCGCCAACGACAACGTGTACACCTACCAGATGAACGTGGTCGGCGGCGTCACGCCCGGCACGGTCGTGATCCCCTACACCGTGGCCGACGCGCAGGGCCGTAGCTCCTCGGGCGCGATCCCGCTCCTCGTCGAGGGCTGCCCATCAACCGGTCCCGACGTCTTCGTCGTCAACCTCACCGACATCGGCTACTACGGCCAGCTCAACGGCATCAACGCCTACGCCATCGGCACCGACGCCTGCAACATGGGTGACGTCCCGGTGCAGTGGATCCAGAACACGCCCGCGCACCCGCTCATCGCGCAGAACATGTACCGCTACTCGAACGGGCGCTTCGAGCAGATCGGCCAGTCGTGGCTGAAGCACTCCTTCCAGTCGCTGAACAGCCCCGGTTGCGGGCTGAGCTGCCTGCAGCCGCCCCTCGGCGGCGCGCAGCTCGGCGTCGGCTGCTCCGACGTCTACGGCTCCGGCTACAACGGCGGCCAGGGCGGTCTCGGGCCGCGCTCCGAGGTCAACCCCACCACCGGCGTCTACCCGTACCCCTTCGGCGGCACCTCCGCCGTCAACCTCCTCGACAAGCGCCTGCAGGTCCGCGTCGCCGATATCGACCCCGACGCGCACCCCAACGCGCTCTTCTACGCCGAGGCCCAGTACGTCACCGCCGATGACGCCCAGTGGAGCAACGGCGGCCCCGCGACGAACGGTCTGAACAACGCCAGCTACCAGCGCCTCAGCATCCCCGACGTCAACGCCACGCCCACCCTCACCGGGTTCATCAACCGGCGCGACCCCGCGATCAAGGCCTGGAAGGACAACGACCCGCAGGTCGCGCTCGTCCCCGCCGACTACATCGACACCACCCTCGGCGCGCCCGGCATCGTCGCCCGCTTCTGGGTCGCTGGTCGCGCCACCGACAACGGCGACGGCACCTGGCACTACGAGTACGCCGTTCAGAACCTCAACTCCGACCGCTGCGCCGGCCGCTTCAGCATCCCCGTCGGCCCCGGCGTCACGGTGACCAACACCGACTTCTCCGGCATCTTCGCCCACACCCGCGAGCCGTACCCCAACACCGTCGCCAACGAGGCCGCGTGGCCCGCCGGCGTCAACGACTTCCAGCTCAACTGGGCCTGCGCGCCCTTCGCTCCCCCCAGCGGCAACTCCTCCAACGCGCTCCGCTGGGGAACGATGTACAACTTCCGCTTCGACTCCAACACCCCGCCGACCACCGGCAGCGCGACGCTCGGCCTCTTCAAGCCCGGCCCCGGCGGCGTGCTCACGGTCCCCGGCCTCCCCGTCCCCGGCACGCCCCCCTGCCCCGCCGACTACAGCAGCGACGGCGACGTGGACGGCGACGACGTCATCCTCTACTTCAGCCTGTGGGACCGCGGCCACCCCGCCGCAGACATCAACCACGACGGCGGTGTCGATGGTGACGACGTCATCGAGTTCTT
>JBEIUO010000577.1:0-2747 GCA_040374335.1 Phycisphaeraceae bacterium | reverse complement strand
GCCGGCAGGGCCGACGGGTGCGCCACCACCCCCCCAAACCGCGCGGCGCGGCCCCTCAAACCGGGCCCCCCCGCGTTTCGTTGCGGACCGATCCGAGGGGGCCTATCATGGAGCCCGCCGGAGAGGTGGCCGAGAGGCTGAAGGCGGCGGTTTGCTAAACCGTTTTACTGATTTCGGTCGGTAACGGGGGTTCGAATCCCCCCCTCTCCGCTTTGTGAGACAACCCCTGCGTCGCGGGGGTTGTTTTGTTTTTGGAGTTGGCGTCGCGGCGTGTTGAGGGCTGGGATTTTCTCACTGGAGCTGGCGTGTGATCTCGGTTGTTGGTGTGGTTGGTGGGACGGGGCTGGCGCGGCGGGTGTACGGGCTTTGCCCGGGCGGGGGTTCGGGTTTGGCTATGCTCGGTGCTGGGCCCGGCTGTGGCTCGTGACGAGTGCGTGCTTCTTGGTCCTGCGACTTTCTTGGAGCGATCGGAATGACGGCAGAAACCCGGACGCGTGCTCGGCAGATCTTTCTTGAGGTGTGCGATCTTGAGACCCAGGCACGCGCCGAGCGGGTTGTCGAGTTGTGTGCGGGCGATGAGGCACTGAAGGAACTGGTCAACGCCCTGCTGCGCGAGGACCCGGGGACCCGGGACGCCGGGTTTGCTCCCGTTGTTTCGGGGGCGAGTGTTGAGGGGCTTGCCGCGGCGTTGCTCGAGGCGCCGGGGTCGATGATTGGTCCGTACCGAGTTGTGCGGATGCTCGGAGAGGGCGGGTTTGGCACGGTGTATCTGGCGCAGCAGGACGCTCCGATCTCGCGGCGTGTTGCGCTCAAGGTTGTGAAGCTCGGGATGGACACGCGGCAGGTGGTGGCGCGGTTTGAGCAGGAGCGGCAGTCGCTCGCGTCGATGGATCATCCGAACCTCGCGAGGGTGTTTGATGCTGGGGCGACTTCGAACGGGCGGCCGTACTTCGCGATGGAGTACTGCGAAGGGGAGTCGATCACGAGGTATTGCGATACGAACAAACTGTCGGTCGGCGCGCGGCTCGCGCTGTTCGCGCAGGTCTGTCAGGCTGTGCAGCACGCGCACCAGAAGGGGTTGATCCACCGCGACCTGAAGCCGGGGAACGTGCTCATCTCGCAGGTTGATGGCGCGCCGGTCGCGAAGGTGATCGATTTCGGCATCGCCAAGGCGACGATGCGGGAGGACATGGGGGAGAGCGTTTTCACGCAGCACGGGCAGTTTGTGGGTACGCCTGAGTACATGAGCCCCGAGCAGGCGGCGGGCTCGGGTGATATCGACACGCGGGCCGACATTTACGCGCTGGGCGTGATGCTGTACGAGTTGCTCACCGGGAGCACGCCGTTTGACGGCAAGTCGCTGCGGGCGGCGGCGTACGACGAGATCCGTCGGATCATCCGGGAGGTCGATCCACCTCGTCCGAGCACGAAGCTGCGCGAGAGCGGTGACACGGCGACGCGGGTTGCGGAGGCGAGACAGTCGGAGCCACGGCGGCTGCGGAGCGATCTGGGATCTCTCTACTTCGAGATGGACAAGTACGCCGAGTCTGAGGCCGCCTACAACGCGTCGTTGCCCGTGATGATCGCGGTGCTCGGACCGGAGCACCCGTTGGTGCTGATCAACCGCCGCAGTCTTGCGAACACGATCAGCTTCCTCGGCAGGGACGCGGAAGCGGAGCCGATGTTCCGGGAGACCATCGAGATCAGTGAGCGGACGCTGGGAAAGGCACACCCGCAGACCATGAGCCAGCCGCCGCACGCGATCCGCTCTCGCGCAGCCTCGAGATCTGCCGGAAGCTCTTCCCGCCAACCGATTGGCGCACGGGTACGGCGGAGATGCGGATGGGGGAGTGTCTCTCTCTGTTGGGTGAACCCGTGGCCGCAGAGGAGTTGCTTCTGGCGGCACTGAAGAAGCTCCGCGAGGACGCGGGAACTGCGCCGGGGAACACGGAAGCCTGCCTGGGACTGCTGCGTGATCACTACCAGCGCACGGGCCAGACGGAGAAGGCCGCGGAGATCGGGGCTCAGTTGCCGAAGTAAGGCGTGTGTGATCGGGCACTGGTCTCGCTCCAATCCCCCCCACTACGCTGCGCCCATGCGACACTGCATGCTTGTGCTCTTGTTGCTGGTTCCGTCATGCGCTTCGTCGCGGCCCGAGCAAGCGGCCGGCGGATCGCGCTGCATGGTGAGGCTCGCGGGCGGCACCTTTCTCATGGGGAGCGACGAGGGCTACCTGGAAGAGCGACCGGCGCGGGAGGTCCGCGTGGGCGCGTTCTGGATCGACGTTCACGAGGTGACGAACCGGGAGTTCGATGCGTTTGTGCGCGCGACCGGGTACACGACGGTGGCGGAGCGCCCTCCGGATGCGGGGGCGTTTCCGGATGCGGATCCTTCGCTGCTGGTGCCGGGGTCGGGGGTTTTCGTCGCGCCTGCATCGGGTGACGCGATCGAGGAACTCTCGTGGTGGCGATACGTCCCGGGGGCGTGTTGGCGCCATCCGGAGGGCCCGCAGAGTTCGCTGGAGGGTCGATGGGATCATCCGGTGGTCCACGTCGCGTTCGAGGACGCTTGTGCGTATGCGAGGTGGGCGGGGAAGCGACTCCCGACGGAGGCGGAGTGGGAGTTTGCGGCCCGCGGAGGGCTCGTGGGCGCGAGGTACTCGTGGGGCGAAGAGTGGAACCCGGGAGGTGTTCAGATGGCGAACACCTGGCAGGGGGCGTTTCCGAGGGAAAACCTGGAGACGGACG